>JAGYIK010000147.1 GCA_018402605.1 Litorivicinus sp.
AGTGATGCGCCGGGTTTGGTTGCCAATCCCTTAGTGAGGCCCGCACAGGCTGTACTGCAAGTCACGGCAGTCTCGAGTGAGGTGCAGGCGCAAAAAATTGCCGATGAGCTCAGCCGAGTAATCTCGGTTTCTGATGCGCGTGTGCGCGTCGAGGCCAGCGGTTCAGGCTTGTTTCGAGTGCAGGTGTTACCACAAACCGATGAATCCGTGATTCAGGCAGTCACGAACCAATTAATTGAACTGGGTTGGTCGCCGCAACGGTTAATTGCCCAGTCAGAGCAAAAGTAAAGCAAGGAGAGTTGAGTGCGGACTATTTGGATTGCGTTGTTTTCTTTAATGAGTGCCCTGGCTCATGCCAACATTCCGTTAACGGAGGCGCTTGGAAACGGCCCACCGATTCCAAGTGCGCCGCGCTTGGCATCTACTGGATACCTGTTGATCGACGCGCGCAACGGCGAAGTGCTCGTTGAACACAACGCGGATGAGCGGCTACCGCCTGCCTCACTCACCAAGATGATGACGGCCTATATTGCTGAGCGTGAGCTCGCCGAGGGTCGCGCAAGCTTTGAGGACATGGTGCCGATTAGCGTCAAAGCATGGAAAACAGGCGGATCGCGTACCTTCGTTCGCGAAGGTACAGAGGTGCGATTTGAGGACCTGTTGCGTGGGATTATCATCCAGTCCGGAAATGATGCGAGTGTCGCCATCGCGGAGTACATCGCAGGGTCTGAAGACGTCTTTGCCGACGTTATGAATCAAACTGCAGCGAGTCTTGGTATGACGAATACGCAGTTTCTCAATTCCACAGGTCTGCCAGCTGAGGGTCACTACAGCACCGCTCGTGATCTCGCGATTTTGGCTGCACGTACCATTGAGGATTATCCAGAGACCTATTCGATTTATGCGGAAAAAAGTTTCACCTACAACGGGATTCGGCAGGCCAATCGCAACACGTTGTTGTTCCGTGATCCGTCCGTGGATGGACTCAAAACCGGTCATACAGAAGAGGCAGGCTACTGTTTGGTTGCGAGCGCGGTTCGAGATGACTTCCGCTTGATCTCGGTGGTGATGGGAACCGACAGCGAGAAGGCGCGTGAACAAGAAACCACTAAATTGATGCAGTACGGTTTTCGTTATTTTAGCGGCAAGACCGTGTTCGCTGCGAATGAAGTGTTGCCAGAAAGTGCGCGCAAAGTGTGGTTTGGAGAGGCTGAAACGGTTGAGCTCGCTACAGTCGATCCACTGTATGTGACATTACCACTTGGCCGTGAAAGTGCGATTCAAGCAACGCTTGATGCGCCCGAATCGCTTGAGGCTCCCCTGGTCGCTGGCGACGTTGTGGGCACCGTCAAGATTATGTTGGGGGATCGCGTGCTTGCGGAGTCAGCGGTTGCTGTTGCGTCAGACATTCCTGAAGGCGGGTTTTTCAAGCGCATCATGGACTTCGTGCTGAGGCTGTTTGCGTGACACTGTGCGTCCTCAATGGCGAGATGATGGATCTGGCAGATGCACGCATTTCGCCAATGGATCGCGGTTTCTTGTTTGGGGATGGCGTCTATGAAGTGTTGGCTGCCGTAGATGGGCGCGTGAGAGCGCTTTCGTTGCATCGCCAGCGATTAGCCAATAGCCTCGCGATGATTGAACTCGATGTGGATGTGGACGCGGTATTTGCTGATCTTCAGGCGCTTCAAGAGGCCTCGGGGTTCCGTGATTCAAAGCTCTACATCCAAGTGACTCGGGGTCCGGTTGAAGCCCGTGATCATGCATTTCCATCCAAGGTCACACCAACTGTTTTCATGATGGCCTCACCATTTGTGGCACAACAATTGGCACCAACGACGGCATTAGTTCGTGACGACATCCGTTGGCGTAGAAATGCGATCAAGTCAGTTTCATTATTGGCGAATGTGCTTCTAAAACAGGAGGCCAGTGCTGCCGGAGCTGGGGAAGTGATTTTACATCTGGATGGCTGGGTGACTGAGGCCTCGACCTCTAACGTATTTTGTCTCAAAGATGGGGGCCTCGTGACGCCTCCCTTGAGTGATTCTATTTTGCCCGGAATCACACGGCATCTGGTGATTGAACTCGCCGAGCAGCAGGGTTTGGGTGTCGAGGAGCGGCCTGTATCCGTCAGTGAACTCAGCGCATCTGATACCGTATTTGTCTCAAGCTCGACGCGTGGGTTGGTGTCAATTTCGCGATTGGATCCGGGCGGTCCTGTTGGAACAGGGACGCCAGCGCCTGAGTTTACCCAGCTCGCAACAGCGTATGACGCGTTATTGCATCAGCACCAGTAGCCATGACTGAACCAACACCGCCTAAAATTGAGTTCCCGTGTCACGGATATCCTGTGTCGGTGGTGGCCAATACCACCGATGGTTTTACCGACATCTTGGAGCGGATCATTATCAAGCATTGCCCAGAATATGATCCCGACAGTCTGCGTGTGACTGCCAGCCGGAATGGGAAGTACCAGAGCTTCCGCTTTTGCGTGGTCGCGCAGAGCGAAGCGCAACTGGCGCAATTGCATGAGGAGTTGAAGGCCACCGGTTGCGTGCACATGGTGTTGTGATGCGGAGCATACAGGTGCGCGCGCTAGGCCGACGTCCCTATGAGGAGACGCACCGCGAGATGAAAGCGTGCATCGAGACCTTAAAAGGTTCGGATCGCGCAGAATTGTGGTTGGTTGAGC
>JAGYIK010000148.1 GCA_018402605.1 Litorivicinus sp.
TGTCCAGGGCAACGCGGGAGAACCTCGTGATCGTGACGGCCAATGCACGAGATTTTCGCGCATTGGTCGCCAAAGAGGCGATCCATCCGGGCATGATCTTGATTCCGTCTACATCGCGAGAGCGCTCAAAACGATTGATCTTGTCGGCAATTGACTATCTCGTAGAGCAGGGTGATCCCGAAGACCTCATGGTGAATCATGTCCTTGAGGTTGATGTGTCAGCCGAAGATGCTCCTCAATTTTCGATATACCCATTGCCTGCTGGCGGGGAAGAGTGAGGGTGGGTTGGGTGATTGCGGGGCTTTTTGGGCGTGAAGTGGATTGCGCTATGGTTTTTGTAATTGCCTTTTTTAATGAGCTCTAGATTGTTGAGCATTTAATGAAAAAAGCACTAATTACAGGCATAACCGGTCAAGATGGTTCGTATTTGGCTGAGCTGCTCTTGTCCAAAGGGTATGAGGTGCATGGCATCAAGCGCCGTGCCTCGAACTTTAACACCGAACGCATCGATCACATTTACCAAGATCCCCAGGTCGATCATCGGCAATTCAATTTACATTACGGTGATTTGAGCGATACGTCTAATCTCGTACGGATCCTCTCTGATATTCGGCCCGACGAAGTCTATAACCTTGGGGCTCAGTCTCATGTTGCAGTGTCTTTTGAGTCTCCGGAATACACGGCTGACGTCGATGGCTTGGGCGCGCTTCGTTTGCTTGAGGGTATCCGGTTCTTGGGAATGGAAAAGAGCTGTCGGTTTTATCAAGCCTCGACCTCAGAGTTGTATGGGTTGGTTCAAGAAGTGCCGCAGCGTGAGACCACTCCTTTTTATCCCCGCTCTCCTTATGCGGTAGCTAAACTTTATGCCTATTGGATCACGGTGAACTACCGAGAAGCCTATGGGTTGTATGCCTGTAATGGCATCTTGTTTAACCACGAGTCCAAGCGTCGCGGCGAGACTTTTGTGACCCGAAAGATCACTCGAGAAATGGCTCGCATTGCAACAGGTCTTAAAGACTGTTTGTACCTAGGCAACCTCGATGCACTTCGTGACTGGGGGCATGCGCGGGACTATGTCGAGATGCAGTGGTTGATGCTGCAACAAGACGCGCCTAGGGATTTCGTGATTGCAACTGGGCAGCAGGTTTCTGTGCGTGATTTTGTAAATAAAACGGCCGAACGGTTGCAAATCACTGTCGACTGGTCTGGTCAAAATGAGTCTGAAATAGGTGTCGTTGCATCAGTGTCCGGCAAATCGTCTCAGCATGTGAATGTTGGTGATGTCATCGTGCAGGTGGATCCTCGGTATTTTCGACCAGCTGAGGTGGAGACTCTTTTGGGCGATCCTAGCTTCGCCAAGCAGGAGCTGGGCTGGGAGCCTACAACCACCTTGGATGCCCTGATCGAAGAGATGGTGAGCCATGACCTTGATCAGGCAAAACGAGTCAGGGTGTTGAGAGAGCGGGGATTTGAGGTGCCGCTTGATCAGGAGTAAGGCATCGTGACTCAGCGGATCTATGTGGCGGGTCATCGCGGGATGGCGGGTTCGGCCATCATACGAGAGCTGGGCAGTACCGAGACCGACATAGAGATCGTGACTCGTACTCGGGATGAGTTAGATCTGACAGATCAACGTGCTGTGAGAGATTTCTTTGGCAGCGAACGGATTGATCAGGTGTATCTAGCGGCCGCCAAAGTAGGTGGAATACACGCGAACAATACTTATCCTGCCGAATTCATCTATGAAAACCTGATGATTGAAGCAAATGTTATCGATGCCGCGTTTCGAAGTGGTGTGAAGAAGCTGCTGCTCCTCGGCTCCAGTTGCATCTATCCAAGGCTTGCGGAGCACCCCATGGCCGAGACAGCGCTTCTCACAGGGCGGCTTGAGCCTACGAATGAGCCCTATGCAATTGCCAAGATCGCCGGGATTAAGCTCTGCGAGAGCTATAACCGCCAGTATGGCGATACTCATGGTTTAGATTATCGAAGCGTGATGCCCACAAATTTATATGGACCTGGAGACAACTATCACCCAGAGAACAGCCATGTTATTCCGGCGCTGATTCGCCGGTTCCATGAAGCCAAGCTCAACGGAGCTCCAAGTGTCCAGATGTGGGGGACGGGGGCGCCGAGGCGTGAATTTTTGTATGTCGATGACATGGCGCGCGCCTGCGTGTATGTGATGAATTTAGATAAAGTTACGTATGATCAGCACATTCAACCGATGTGTAGTCACATGAATGTCGGGTCGGGTGAAGATGTAACGATTCTGGAGCTGGCTGAGACCATTAAAGGCGTAGTCGGCTACGTGGGTGAAATCGCTTTTGATTTAAGCAAGCCTGACGGCAGTCCCCGCAAACTCATGGATAGTCAGCGGCTCAATAGTCTCGGTTGGCGGGCGCGAGTCAGTCTGATAGATGGGCTTGCGATGGCGTATTCTGACTTTGCGAATTAAATGATCAGAAAATTCTTTAATCTCTTAACTCAACCTGAGCGTAAGCGCGCCTATCTGCTGCTAGGCATGATTTTGCTCATGGCACTGCTAGATATGATCGGTGTCGCGTCGATCATGCCGTTTATGGCGGTGCTTGCGAATCCCGAGCTGGTGCAAACTAACGCGCCTCTCAAAGCTGCCTTCAGCGCG
>JAGYIK010000149.1 GCA_018402605.1 Litorivicinus sp.
AGAGCCAAGGTGCACCGGTGGTATCGGGAACGCTACTCGTTAACGGACAGATCCGGGTTCGTTGTGAGCGGGTCGGCGAAGCGTCAACCATCGCCCAGGTGGCCGAATTGGTGAAAAGCGCTCAAATGGGGAAGGCACCAATACAGCAACTGGTCGATCAAATCAGTCGCTGGTTCGTCCCCGCCGTCCTCGGCATTGCGCTCGCTACCCTGATCGGCTGGACCCTTGCAGGCGCATCATTTGAATTTGCGTTGCTCGCCGCCATCAGCGTGTTGGTCATTGCCTGTCCCTGTGCACTTGGACTCGCCACACCGACTGCACTGGTTGCTGGCACGGGCCTCGCTGCCAAAGCCGGCATTTTGATCAAAGACATTCAAACGCTTGAGGCCCTGCCCACTGTGACCGATCTGGCGTTTGATAAAACCGGAACGCTGACATCGGGACACCCTGTGGTCACCGAAGTACACACCGAATCAGGCGTTGACTCCGACTGGACCCATGCCCTCAGGCATGTCGCACGCGAATCCACCCATCCGCTCGCGCGCTCTGTAGTGCAACACTTTGGCGAACCATCTGAGCCGATCTGGTCGATCGAGCGTGCAGAAACTACGCCCGGTCTTGGCATCGAAGTACAGGCCAATCAACACACCTACCGCTTTGGCCAATGGGCTTTTGTGCAACCGGACGCAGACGCCCCACAACCGATCGCATCCACACGCAGCTTTTTTGCCTGTGACGGCGCACTCCTTGGCAGTATCAGTTTCGAGGACCAAACCCGACCCGAAGCCAAACGCCTGATCGACACCCTGAAAAAACAGGGTTTGCGCGTGCATATTCTGACCGGAGATCGACGCGAGGTCGCCACCCGACTGGGAGAGACACTGGGTATTGAAGCGATCCATGCGGAACTCTCACCCAATGACAAGATCGCAACAATCCGGGCATTACGTAGCCAAGGACACCGGGTTGCGATGATCGGTGATGGCATCAATGACGGTCCTGCACTCGCTGCAGCCGATGTGGGTATCGCGCTCAGTTCCGGTTCAGAGATCGCACTGCAATCTGCACCCGTTGTATTAATGCGCGCCGATTTACGCTTGATCGTGGATGCCATCCGATTTGCCCGTCAAACACGCACGATTATTCGACAAAACCTGTTCTGGGCTTTTGGCTATAACGTGCTGTGCATTCCGCTGGCAATCTCAGGTCTGCTGACTCCAGCCATCGCCGGGGCGGCGATGGCGCTCTCGTCGATCAGTGTTGTACTGAACGCTCTGCGTTTAAAACGGATGCAGCCGACAGACCTCCCAACACCAGACGCCTGATCTAGGTTGGTCCACTTGCACTGATGGCAGCCCACCCAAGGCCGAGCATCATCAGTACACCGCCGATCGGTGTGATCGCACCGAACATCGGTATATCCAGCACAACCAAAAGATACAGACTGCCTGCAAACACGCCGATTCCAATCGCGAGACACCAGAGCGCACCGCGCGCAATCACACCTGGCCAAACTGCCATGAGCATGAGTGCCAGGCTGATCCACGCGTGGTAGCGCACACCCACCTGCCAGGTGTCGAGCCGCTCAGGGCGTACCCATGACTCCAAGCCATGCGCCCCAAAGGCACCCAAAGCGACCGCCAATGCCAGACTGCAAAGCCCCGCTTGAAACCACTTTAAGCGAGCCAAGCCAGCACTCCCCAGATCAAGCCAGAAACCAGTAGGACCATCAAAGTCAAAGCAATCAGCAGTGTCTGGAGCCAATCCCGAATCAACGCTTCAACTAGGTCACGCGTTGTTTGTGGACCATAGGCTAGAAAACACACGACAAGCGAGATCGGGAAAAAGGCAATGGTCAATGCTTGCACTGCAAAGAACTCAATAAATGAGAGCTTCAAAAAGGGGTTGATGTGGGGTTCGCTTGGTGCCATGGCCACAGTGTGCCAAAGCACCAAGGGCGTCGCCATTAAATTGCATTCCCCGCAGGCTGCGCCTGTGCATCTGGCAAGGACACCATAAGGCCCTCGGTAAATAAGCGTACGGCCTCAATTTCTCGACGATTCAGAGACACTGTAAATGAGACATCCTCACTGACAATGTCATAACGCAACCGCGATTCGCGATCTTCACTGTCGAGGGCCAGGGGATCCAAAGGCAAGACGATGGCGGTCTCATACCAACACTGTGCGCCCACCGGTGCACAGTCGGCGCTACTTTGCGTACGCAAACCTGTTTGCAAAGACTCTGAATCGAGTATCACGGATGACAAATTCAGCGGCTGTTCAGAACGAATCATCGTATGCAACGCGTAGCGTACCGTCTGACTCGCGGTATCAATGAGCGAGACTGCGTGCTGGCGCACTTCGAATCCCGTTGGAATCGCACCATCCTCTTCAGAGCCACAAAATAGCGTGGTCACCCGCACATGCTGCCGCTCTGGCTCATGAAACACCTGCAAACAATGCATAAAGTCTGGCAGTTCCCGGGACGTGTGACCCTCCGCTGCCGAGGCGACACTCGCAAGTCCACACACCAATCCCACACCAATTCCGCTCACGATCCGTTGCATTCCACACCCCCTCGCTCCGATACACCGAAACTAGCACTGAGTGCGCTTTATAGATATGCATTATGTGCGTATTGTCAT
>JAGYIK010000015.1 GCA_018402605.1 Litorivicinus sp.
GTCAACTTGAGGGCGGCACATAACCCTCGGGTTTTGCGTATTCCTCGTTGTCGAGAAATCGTTGCATCTCTTGGGTCAGAAAATCTCTGGCAGCACGATCCATCAAGCTCAGGCGATGCTCGTTGATCAGCATGGTCTGGTTGGCCTGCCACTCTTTCCATGCTTTCTCTGATACCTGTTCATAGATCTCTTGCCCAAGTGTTCCCGGAAGCGGAGGTACGGGAAGACCCGGTAGCTCTTCTTTATATTTTTTACAGAATACGACTCTGCTCATTTGGTCACCTCTCTAGCAATAGTTGCTTAATGGGGGCGGGTAGGCCGCCCTGAAAGTCGTCAAGCTTCACCCAAGTCACGTTTTCGGGAGGACAGCTCACGGACCCTTCCAGCCGATAAAGAGTCAGTAGTACTTTGAAATGACTAAACGCATGCTCCAGTTGGCTTTGCTCTTCTGCATCGAGCACCTTTGGGATACCGAAGTCTTTCCCAATTCTCGATAGGCTGTTCGCGATCGGAGGTGCATACAGCCCACCCCAAATGCCCTCATTTGGTCGGCGACATAGGAGTGATCGCCCATTTGCATCCACAATGTGCAAGACCACCCATTGCTCAGTAGCCCGTTGCTTCACTTTTTTCGGTCGCGGGATTTCATGAGTTCGATCGGCTAAATGCGCTTGGCAGTGGATGGCCAATGGGCATTGCTGGCAATTTGGCTTTCGTCGTGTACACAGGGTTGCGCCAAGATCCATCATGGCTTGGGTGTGGATCGCTGAGGCAACCCCATCGGTCGGTGTCAGCTCTGTTGCGAGATCCCAAAGGTGCTTTTGTGCATCAGCCCGACTGAGGTCATCGTCAATCAGGAACAATCGCGCAAGAACCCGCCGCACATTGCCATCTTGAATCACCCCAAACTTCTGAAATCCGAGGGACAAAATGGCGCCAGCGGTTGAGCGTCCAACCCCTTTCAGCGTCGTGAGATCGGCGAGTGTGTCCGGTATCACCCCCTGAAATTCCTCTCGAATCTGTTGTGCCGCCGCATGCAGATTGCGTGCGCGTGCGTAATATCCAAGACCAGCCCAGTGCGCCAAGACTTGGTCAACTGGGGCGTTGGCGAGGGCAACGGGATCTGGGAACGAGACCATGAAGCGCTTGAAATATGGGATCACCACAGGGACTTGCGTTTGTTGGAGCATGATCTCTGAGATCCAAGTGGCATAGGGCCCTTGATGCTGCCACGGCAAATCATGACGCCCTGATTGTTGATGCCAGGCTGCTAATTTCCTCGCCAGATCACTCATCGACCAAGGAGATTTTTCAATAGATCCTGCGCTTGACCCTCAAGCTTCTGGTTCAATTGTTTCTCAACGGCTTCGCGCGCTTTATCTTTCAGGCGCTGCTCAGCTGCTTGACCGATCAGGCCGGACAGCCTCTGGCGATCAATTCCACAGTTCAGTGCATTGTCGGCGATGCGTCCTTGGCACGTCAGCGGGACCAAGAATCCGCGTACGGATTCCGGTGCCATGCAAAGCCCGAGGTTGCCATCGACGGGAATGCCAGCTTCGCCATTCAGATTGAGTGCAGTTGAAACAAGACTGAATCGCCCAGTTGCAGATAGCGCGATATTCGCCACCTGTGCTTCGAGTGATTCGATATCAGCTAAGCCCTCGCGGAACATGGCGCGAAGTGAGAGGGTGTCCCTGCTGGTTTCTGTGTTCACACTTTGCTGCCCCAAGGCCTGACACATCGCCTCTGAGACATTCAGTGCACCCAAACTGGCATCGGCGATCCGCAAACGGATGGGGCCAGTGAGGGACGCTTTGGCGTCATCAATTTGGTGGCCGGCTCCGCGCAGATCAAAGGCACCTGTGACTTCCCCGCTCAGTGACTGAAGGGCACCTGATTTCGGTAGGGTTGCTAACTGAATGCCTTCAATTGTCCCGTTTAAATTGGTGACTGGGGTGCAATTAGGTGACTTCGTACTGCGAATAGTACCTCCAAATACGCCGACATCGAAACGTCTGGCGCGGAGATTTCATCGGCCTGAACACCCAGTTCAATCGCCAATGCGCTGAGTGATATTTCAGCCACTTTGAGGGACCTACATTCAAGCGGTATGCACCCGGAAGAAGCGCAAACTGGCTGTTTGAAGGGGTTGCCTCGGTCGGCTCACTCCTGTAGTGGGAGATAGGCATCGAGATCGAGTTGGTCGAGTGTCGCATCGAGATTGAGACTGAGTGGATCGAGGTTGAGATCAATCGATGCAGTCGGCTGACTTGAATCGACACGTGCCGTCAGTGGTTTTAGGCTCAGAAGTTGATTTGAGAGCTTGGACTCGGATTTGGAGAGAGACTGCACTCAATGTTGTGAGATCACGTGATGCGGGGGCTTCTAGATTGGCGGCACGGAGCCAGTTGCGTAACGAGAACTCTTTACAACAAGGCGTCCCTCGCTGCGAAATTGCCACCGAGTGCAGCGCTCGCGTATCCATCAAGGGCGATTTTGGCGTCACGGCTGACCAGTTCAGGATTGCGGATAGTGACCGAGTCAAAGGTCGGTGGTGACGGTGTAATTGTGGCAGTAAATCTCAGTGGAAACTGTGTTGCGATAACTGGATTTGCCCATCGAAGGACATTGCTTTCCGCACCCGGAGTCAAGGAATCCAGCCGCGATCGACTTGACTGCTGAGGCCTGGCTGTAACTCAAAGGATTGTTCCCTCTGGATATTGCGAGTTCATGAATGACCAAAAGGCTGTATGAATTGGGATTCCAGTGGTGGCAGTCGACTGGTTGTCTTGAGTTCCTTGGTTTGTGAGTCTGACTTGGGGACGAATGGCCGTTAGCCGATCGATAATGATGGTGTCGGTGAGCAAGGACAGGAGCGCTACAGATCCTTCGAGGCGATCAGCCTGCAGGCGGCCCTGCGGACTTTCGGCCACCACATCCTCGGCGGCAACGCCGAGCCATGGATAGAATGTCCAACTGATGGGGCCCTCAATCGTGAGACTGATTTGCTGATTATTCGCCGCTTTGACCAGTGTTGGTTTCAGATCATTGGGATCGAGCACCTGTGTGACATATGCCACAGTCACAGCCAACACAATGAGGAGGGCCGTGAATGCGTATAACATACCTTTTACAAAACGCATGATGAACCTCTGTCGTCAGTCACTCTCAGTACCGGTATACTACGGCGTTTATTGCGCCATAAGGAACAGGCCATGGCAGATCGTATCGCATCAGTGGAACGGAACACCCTAGAAACCCAGATTCAGATCACGCTGAATTTGGATGGAACAGGTGTGTCTGAGTTTTCAACGGGCATCGCATTTTTTGAGCACATGCTGGATCAAGTGGCGCGTCACGGGTTAGTGGATCTGCGGATCCAGGCTACAGGCGATTTGGAAATTGACGATCACCATACGGTTGAGGATGTGGGTATTACGCTTGGGCAGGCCTTCGCGAAGGCAGTTGGCGATAAAAAGGGTATGACGCGTTATGGTCACGCCTATGTGCCGCTTGACGAAGCGTTAAGCCGCGTTGTGATCGACTTTTCGGGTCGGCCCGGATTGCATTATGAGGTGCCATTCACGCGTGCTGTGGTTGGGGGTTTCGACGTGGATCTGTTTCGGGAATTCTTCCAAGGGTTCGTAAACCATGCGCAGTGCACCCTGCACATTGACAATTTGAAGGGTGATAACTCGCATCATCAAATTGAGACTGTGTTCAAAGCGTTTGGACGTGCGCTTCGGATGGCGGTGACTCCAGATCCCCGCATGGGTGGAATCATTCCCTCCACGAAGGGCTCGCTTTAATGACACAGCAGGTCGCCGTAATCGACTACGGCTCCGGCAATCTGCACAGCGTCGCCAAAGCCATTGAGCATGCCGGCTCATGTCGCGTCTTGGTAACTGATAATCCCAAAGAGATCATGCAGGCAGACCGCGTAGTGTTGCCCGGCGTTGGTGCGATGGGAGACTGTATGTCGGGACTGAGGTCGCGAGGCCTTGATCAGGTGGTGTTGAGTCTGATCGGTCAGACACCCCTGATGGGTGTGTGTGTCGGTATGCAAATTTTGGCTGAGTATGGCGAAGAAAGTTCGGGCGTCCATGCATTGGGCGTCTTCCCGGGTCACATCACACGATTCCCCTCACCGCTCATCGATGCAGCGGGCACGGTCTTAAAAGTCCCCCACATGGGGTGGAACCAAGTATCGATGCGCTCACATCCGCTGTGGCATGGTATTCCAGATGCCACGCGGTTTTATTTCGTGCACAGTTTCCGTTTTGCCGATGTCGCATCAGCCTGTGTTGTGGGCACCTGTGATTACGGCAGTCCGTTTGCGGCTGCATTGGCGCGTGAGGGTGTGTTTGCTGTGCAGTTTCATCCGGAGAAGTCCCATGATGCGGGGCTTGCGCTTTACGCCAATTTTTTAAAATGGGATGGCTCATGCTAATTATTCCAGCAATTGATCTGAAAAATGGATCCTGTGTTCGCCTAAAACAGGGCCGAATGGACGATGCAACAACCTATTCAGACGATCCAGTCGCCACAGCGACCCGTTGGGTTGAGGCCGGTTCTGCTCGCCTCCACGTTGTTGATCTCGATGGGGCATTTGCAGGCCGTCCCGAGAATAAGGAAGCAGTTGCCGCGATTCTGGGGGCGCATCCCACTCTTCCCGTTCAGTTGGGTGGCGGTGTGCGTGATCTGGCAACCATTGAAGCCTATCTTGATCTTGGTTTAGCTTGGGTGATTATCGGCACACAAGCAGTCAAGGAGCCTCGGTTTGTGACCGAGGCCTGCACGTTGTTTCCGGGACAAATCATTGTGGGTGTTGATGCAAAAGACGGTTGGGTGGCCACGGAGGGTTGGGCCGAGGCAAGCACCGTATCAGCAACTGAGGTTGTGAAACGCTTTGCTGGCGATGGAGTCTCCTCAGTTGTGTACACAGACATTGGTCGGGATGGGATGCTGTCTGGCGTCAATATCGATGCGACTGCGGGGCTCGCTCGGGAAACCGGATGTCCAGTGATTGCATCGGGTGGACTGAAGGGGCTTGATGACATTGCAGCGCTACTTGAGGTCGAGTCAGACGGCGTGATTGGCGCGATTACGGGTCGCGCAATCTATGAGGGAACGCTTGACCTTGCACAAGCCATCGAGATGACGGAGCGAACCCGTTGAGTTTAGCGAAGCGGATCATTCCGTGTTTGGATGTCGATCAAGGTCGCGTCGTCAAGGGCGTGCAGTTTGAGGACATCCGCGATGCAGGGGACCCGGTCGAGGTCAGTCGTCGATACAATCAAGAAGGCGCCGATGAGATCACATTTTTGGATATCACTGCGAGCCATGAAAATCGTGCGACCACCTATGACACAGTGTCTCGCATGGCCAGTGAGGTTTTTATCCCGCTGACCGTGGGTGGTGGTGTGCGAGAGATTCACAACATTCGCGATCTACTGCTCGCCGGTGCCGATAAAGTCTCAATTAACACAGCTGCTGTGTTTGATCCTGAATTCGTGAAGCGGGCTGCAGATAAATTTGGCTCGCAATGCATTGTGGTTGCCATTGATGCGAAACACGTGGCCCCCGATCGTTGGGAAATCTTCACCCACGGTGGCAGAAAGCCGACCGGACTCGATGCAGTCGAGTGGGCGATCAAAATGGTGGAGTATGGAGCAGGCGAAATTCTCCTGACATCGATGGATCGCGATGGAACGCGTGACGGGTTCGATCTTGGCGTGACGCGCGCAGTGTCTGATGCCGTCTCGGTTCCGGTGATCGCCTCAGGTGGCGTGGGTCGGCTTGAGCATTTGGTGGATGGCATTCTCGAAGGTCATGCTGATGCCGTGCTGGCTGCGAGTATCTTTCACTTCGCGCAATACACGATCGGTGAGGCCAAAGCCTGTATGCGTGATGCCGGTATTGAGGTACGCCTCTAGCGAACCAATAGTTGCGCGCCGCGCAATAGGTTATACGCGTGCAATAACTGATTGTCGGCCTCGAGACGTGCATAGAGGTCGTCAGATTCCGCGTTTTTTTCTCGGTTTTCGAGGTGCTTTGGCAAGTCAGCCTCGCGTGTTCGCGAGTCGGATTCGATGAGCGCATCCCCACCTGAAACCTGAATAGTCGGTTGGATTCCGGTGGCCTGGATCGATCGACCGCTGGGCGTGTAGTAGAGCGCTGTAGTGAGCTTGAGTGCGTAGTTATTCTCGAGTGATAAGATAGTTTGCACAGAACCTTTGCCAAAGGATGGCGTGCCGATCACGACGGCCCGCTCATGATCTTGTAATGCGCCGGCAACGATTTCTGCAGCCGAGGCCGAGCCGCCATTAATGAGTACCACGATCGGCGCGTCAGTGATCACCGTGTCTGGCTTGGCTTCGTAACTTGAATCAAGAAAAGAATCCCGCCCACGTGTGGTCACAATGAGGCCGTCCGGCAGAAAGGAATCCGCCACATCAATCGCTGCAGAAAGCACGCCGCCGGGATTGTTTCTCAAGTCTAAAATGATGCCATTTAAGGGCCCATCAGCTTGCATGGCGGAAATCGCTTTAATCAGATCGGCTCCAGTTCGATTCTGAAATTGCGAGATCCGGAGATAGCCAATGCCATGCGGGAATTGTTCGGCCGAGACGCTGGTGACTCGGACTACAGCACGCTCGAGTGTAAAGTCGAGCTTTTCAGATTGGCCGTCGGTTTCGCGGAGCACGGTGAGCTTAACCTTGGCGCCGATGGGACCTCTGAGGATTTCGATTGCCTCGCGCAGGCTGATGTCGCGAACGGGCTCATCATCTACGTGCGTAATGAGATCTCGCGCACGCATGCCAGCGATCGCTGCCGGTGAGTCGTCAATGGGCGCAATTACCTCAATCAGTCCGTTGATGATATCCATTTCAATTCCGATCCCGCCAAATGAGCCCGTGGTGGAATCCCGAAGACTTGTGACATCGCGGGGCTCTAAGTAGCCAGAATGCGGATCGAGTTTGGTGAGCATGCCGTCAATGGCATAGTTCAGAAGCGTTTGATCATCGATTTCTTCAACGTATTCTTTTTTCAAATGCTCGTAGACTTCAATAAACGCGCGAAGTGCGTCCAGCGAATCGACATCAGGATGCGCGTCGGTCTCTGCCTGAACGGACTGCGAGACCGCGAAGGCGAAGAAAAGTGCTGTGGTGATTGATTTCATTGCCATCCTAATTCAGCCAAGGGCTTGGGTTAATTGCCTTACCGTTTCGCGTGAGCCCGAAATACACACCGGAGACTTCCAGACTACCGGTATTTCCCGCAATCGCAATGACTTGACGCGCTCTGACGGTATCCCCGGTTTGCACCATCAGGCGCTGGTTATGACCATAGATCGTGGCATGCCCGTCATTATGGGCGAGCACAACAACCAATCCATATCCTAAGAGATACCCGGCATACGCCACTTTGCCGCTTTGTACGGATTTTACTTCGGCATTATCCGGCGCACTGATCACCAAGCCCTGCCAGGTTCCAAATCCATCATCCCTGTTCTGGCCATATCGCCGAAGTATCCGGCCATCGACAGGCCAATTGAGTCGACCTTTAAGGGAGCCCAGATCGGCACCGCTCTGGTCGAGTTTGAGTGATTGGATGCGTTGCTCGAGCGCCGCCAAGTCGGCATTGAGCGCTGCCTCTCGACTTTGTTTGGTTGAGAGCTCTCGGTTAATGCTGGCGAGGACTTGGCGCTGATCGCGTGTCTTGATCGCGAGTTGCTCCCGCTTTTTAGTCAGCTCAAGAAGAGTCTGGCTCGCGGTGGCTGAATTTTCCGCTTGGGTGGCCCTGAGTTCCTTGAGGGTGTCCTGTCGCGCAGCGATTTCAACGGCTTTTGCTTGCCGTGCTTGTAACAGAAAGGGAAGGTAATCTGCACGTGTGTCCGCAAGTGGAGCGTCCGGCTTCAGGCTTCGCCCAGTGATGTAATAGGCAACCAGCTCGTTCTCATAGCGCTCAATCAGCGTGCTGAGTACGTTCTGTTCTTGTTCGATTTGTGCATCAGTGGCCTGTTCTTCTTCACGGAGTGCGCTGAGTGCGCGTTCTGCATCGCGGATCGATTGAGTGAGAGCTTTCGATGCGGCGTTCAGCTTTTGAATTTCGGATTCGATGAGGTTGATGCGTTTGGTGCCGAGGCGCACATCTAGTTTTAATCGACTCAGTGCATCGGCAGACCGCGCACGCTCCGATTCGGCGTCTCGGATTTCATCAGCCTGTACACTTAGACAGAGGCACGCGGCCAGTATCCAAGTGAGCCAGCGCATCATTTGACCAACAGCGAGCGTCCGGTCATTTCCGCCGGTTGCGAGAGTCCAAGGAGTGCAAGCAGCGTGGGCGCCACATCACGAAGCGCGCCGTTTTCCAGTGCTTTCGTGTCACAGGATTGTGAGGCGAGCCAAATTGGCACAGGGCCTGTGGTGTGTGCGGTGTGTGCTTGACCACTCATCGTATCTGCCATTTGTTCCGCATTGCCATGATCCGCGGTGACAAGGCAGGCCGCTCCGACCTGCTGACAGGCCTCTACAACGCGCCCAACTTGCGCATCTAAGGCTTCGATTGCAGCGACTGCGGCCTCGAAATTTCCGGTGTGCCCGACCATGTCACCATTGGCATAGTTACAGATGATCAGGTCAAACCGTTGTTCGCGGATTGCACTTACCAAGTAGTCGGTGACCGCTGGTGCACTCATTTCCGGTTGCAGGTCATAGGTTGCGACCTTGGGTGATGGGATCAATTCGCGGTGTTCGCCAGCCACGGTGGCCTCTTTGCCGCCACTAAAAGAAGGTCACATGCGCATATTTCTCGGTCTCGGCAATCCGAAGTTGCGACAGTCCGGCTTCTGCGACGACCTCGCCCAGGGTGTTTGTCCAGTGTCTCAGGCGGAAACGCGATGGATGCTTTGATGTCCTCAGCGTATTGGGTCAGGGTCACAACAGACACGTCCGAGATCCAGGCTGGACGACTGAGGTGGGTCAACGCGGGGTCGGTGAGCCCTCGCAATTTGGCGGCCCCGGTCGGCGCGGAAGTTCATGATCACAACGACGTCATTGGGGCGCATTTCCCATGACTCACCGAGGCGTGTCGCTTTGACAAATTCGTCGGTTTCGCCGCGCTGGTAGGCTTGCTGCAATGCCTCGGTCGCTGAGCCGGCTGAGAATTCGGCTTGGCTTTGTGTGATGAGATGAAACGCACTCTGAATACGGTCCCAGTTGTTATCGCGATCCATCGCATAGTAGCGGCCGCAAAGGCTGGAGAACTGGTAGTTGGTATGCACCGTTTCAAGACGCTGGAATCTGACCAGTGATGGCTCGGCTGATTTCGGCGGCGTATCACGGCCATCGAAAGCGCGTGCAGGCGTGTCATTGGGACGCCTAGCGAATCTGCCAAGGCGATCATCGCTTCAATGTGATCTTCGTGGCTGTGCACGCCGCCTGGGCTCAGTAGCCCAAGAATATGGAGTGTTCCCTGTGTTGCTCTCTGGCTTGCCGGCACGCCGTCACCAGCACCTCGTTGGTATCGAAGTCGCCTTCATCAATGGCTTTGCTGATGCGAGTAAAATCTTGGTAGACGATGCGACCTGTGCCGAGGTTCATATGCCCAACTCAGAATTTCCCATCTGACCTGCAGGCAATCCCCACCGCTTCACCGGATGTTTCAGCAAGGCGCTCGGCGCCGTTTGAGCGATCCGATCAAAAACCGGAGTCTTCGCGTGATGGATGGCGTTATCCTCAGCGGCCTCTCGGACACCGAAGCCATCCAGTATCAAAAAGTACGACGGGTTTTTGGGCGCATGGTTGATTCAGAGTATCTCATTGGTTACGGATCTTGCTTGAATCTGACGAGGGACCCGTGACTTCGTCAGCCACATCATTATACTCGACGTCTCAATTTGGATCACGGTCTCTCATCATATATGCAGGAATTTATCGGATTTGCGCAGGAAAACTGGGTGCTTTTGTCATCTGGATCTCTGCGGCGGGCACTTTGTATTACACCGAATCGCAAAAGCGGGCAAGAGCGTCACCACCACAGAGGCGACGCGGATGATGAACCATGATAATGCGCTCATTTTAGATATCCGCGAGCAAAAAGACTTTGCTGCTGGTCATATTGCGGGTGCACACAATCTACCGGTCAGCGTCATGGATACGAAGGTCTCGGAGATTGATCGGTTTAAGAGTCGTCCAGTCATTGTGGTGTGCAAGATGGGTACCTCCGCGGGCTCCATCGCCAAAACGTTGAAAAAGCGCGGTTTTGAAAATGTGGTCCGCTTGGCGGGCGGGATGTCAGGTGGCAGGCGGCTGCTTTGCCCGTTCGAAAGGGCAAGGCATCGTGAGTCAGGTTGAGATGTACACCACGGGCCTCTGTCCATTTTGTGTCATGGCGAAGCGTCTATTTGATGATCTTGGCGTGACCTATACAGAAATCCGTGTCGATAACGAACCGGAGCGCCGTCAAGAAATGATGTCGCGGTCCGGTCGTCGGACAGTTCCACAGGTTTTTATTGGTGAGCGCCACGTCGGTGGCTGACGATACCCAAGCCGCGCTTCGCTCAGGTCAACTCCATACATGGTTAAAGGAAGCAGGGATTCATGTCTGAAGAACAAGCACAAAACTTTTCAATTGCACGTATTTTTACAAAGATCTGTCACTTGAGTCCCCAAAGCACCGCAGATTTTTGAGAAAAATGGAATCCCAAGCTGAACCTGGATGTGGATGTGACCCACGTACAGCTCAATGACACCCTGTTTGAAGTGGTGCTGCGATTGGGTGTGACCGTGAAAACGGAAGACGAGACCGCCTTTTTGATTGAGATTCAGCAAGCCGGTGTCTTTGTCGTACAGGGTTTGACGAACCAACGTCAGAGCACATTTTGGGTGCGATGTGTCCAAATATCCTGTTTCCCTATGCGCGAGAAACCATCGACATGCTTGCAGTGAAGGCGACGTTCCCAGCGCCGATGCTGGCACCGATAAATTTTGATGCGTTGCATGAGCAACGCAAGCAACGCACGACCAACTGATCAGTCGTCATTGACCTCGGTGTCTGAAAACCGAGGTCTTTCAGTTTGCGGGTCAATGTGTTTCGACCCCATCCCCAGTTTTTCTGCGGCTTCTTTTTTCGCCCGCCAGTTTCTGCAAGTGCAACCTCGATGAGTGTGCGCTCAAAGTCCTCAGTCAATCGATTGATCACTTCGCCTTCGTGCGACTTGAGTAAGCTGCCGACCCGTTCTCGGAGCAGTCCTGTCCAGGTCAGGCTCGAGCGAGCGACTGGCTCTTCGGGTGAGATGATTTCAGGCGGTAAATCTTGTGGCTGGATCAGTGGATTTGGTGCCATGACAGAGAGCCACCTGCAGGTGTTCTCAAGCTGGCGCACATTGCCAGGCCAACCAAAGTCAGCCAGCAGTCGTTTCGCTTCTTCGGACAATCGTTTCGGCTCCGTGCCGATCTCAGTTGCCGTTTGCACCAAGAAATGTTCGGCCAGAACTGGGACATCCTCACGACGATTTCGAAGCGCTGGCAACTGGATGCGGATGACATTGAGGCGGTGGAAAAGATCCTCGCGGAATAGACCCTCTTTGACGCGGCCTTCCAAATTTTGGTGTGTTGCCGCAATGATCCGGACGTTCACCTTCACCGGTGAGAGTCCGCCCACACGGTAAAATTCATTATCGGCAAGGACGCGAAGGAGCCGCGTTTGCGTATCAAAGGGCATGTCACCGATCTCATCGAGAAATAAGGTGCCACCGTTGGCCTGTTCAAAACGGCCGGTTCGACTCCCCGTCGCACCAGTGAATGAGCCCTTTTCATGTCCGAAGAGCTCAGACTCCACCAGATCCTTCGGGATTGCCGCCATATTGAGGGCAATAAAGGGTCCATGTTTGCGAGGGGAGTTTGCGTGCACTGCTTGCGCGACCAACTCTTTGCCCGTTCCAGACTCACCATTGATGAGCACGGTAATTTCTGCTTGCGAGAGTCGCCCAATCGCGCGGAATACGTCCTGCATTGCAGGTGCCTCGCCCAAAATCAGGGGTGCGGCCTCAGTGCGTCCAGCAACCGGCTCGGTCGTGGGTGTGTGGTGCCGCTCAAGGGCCCGCTGAACGAGCGAGATGGCATCATCCACATCGAATGGTTTGGGTAGATATTCAAATGCACCGCGGCTGTACGAGGCGACAGCGCTATCTAAATCGGAGTGGGCCGTCATCACAATAACCGGGAGTTTCGGTGACACCGAGTGGAGGTGCTCAAGGAGTGACAGCCCATCCTCTCCGGGCATCCGGATATCGGTCATCACAACCGTCGGGGTATTGGATTCAAGTGCTTTTCGTGCGGCCTGAGCGCAATCGAATACGGCATGATCTAAACCAGCTCCGGTGAGCGCTTTTTCGAGCACCCAGCGAATTGAGCGGTCGTCATCGACAACCCAAACTATCGGTGAACTCATCGTTTCTCTCCAAAGGGCAGGATGACATCAAAGGCTGTGTGACCGGGCTCAGAGTGCACCTCGATCCAGCCATTGTGACGTGCCACGATTGTCTGTGTGATGGACAGGCCGATACCTGAGCCCTGCGCGCGCCCGGAGACCATCGGGAAAAAAATGTCGTCGATTTTATCGTTAGAAATCCCGGGGCCGTTGTCCTCGATACGTAACCGCAAGAAGGTTTGTGCGCCTTTTGCTCCAGGATGCGCGCGCCGCACGGCGCGGGTGCTGAATGTAATGATCGGTGCATCTGTCTTGGCTTCAGTCACGGCTTCAAGGGCATTTTTCGCGATGTTGAGCACGGCTTGGAACACCTGACTGCGATCACCGGTGATTTCTGGAAGACTCGGATCATAGTCGCGATGCGTGATGACCACGCCCCCAGACTCGGCGCTGATGAGTGAACGTGCCCGTTCCAACACTTGATGGATGTTAAATATCTCATCAATAGGTGCCTGCGGTGAGCCCAGTAGACGATCCACTAGTGCCTTCAATCGATCCGATTCAGAAATAATAATTTCGAGATAATCCTGAAAGGGTTGTGCGCCAACTTCTTTTGCTAACAATTGTGCTGCTCCCTTAATGCCGCCGAGCGGATTCTTGACCTCATGAGCTAAGCCTTGCGCAAGCTTCCGAAAGCCAGCCTCGTCACTGAGAATTCGATTGTCCCGGGTGATTTTCAGCAATTGATCCACTTCTGAGAGCTCAATCAGGACACGACCTTCGCCAACAGCATCTTGTAGACGGCTAAATGAGGCGTCGGTTGTTGTCGTTACGTCATCCCGAACCAAGATCAGTTCTCGAAATGTAAAACTGTGCCCACTGTGGATGCAGTGGGATAAAGAATCCTGTAATTCGGCTGCTTGGCCGTCGGCGACCCAGGATTCGAAGGGTGCCGAGGCCATTTGCCGCATTCCCATGGAGGTGATTCTTCGCGCTGCCTCGTTGGTCCAACACGCGATTCGGTCTTCGTTTAGGAGCACGATACCGGTGTTGAGCGCGTCGAGGAGTCGAGTATCCATGGGTTATGGCCGGAGTTACCCCCGGCCAACCGGTTATACGCTGTAGTACATGCCGAACTCGACCGGGTGGGTCGTCATGTTCAGCCGTTCCACTTCACCGCGCTTCAACTCAATGAAGCCATCGATCATGCCGTCAGTAAATACGCCGCCAGCGGTCAAGAAGCCACGATCTGCATCCAACGAATCGAGCGCCTGCTCGAGACTCGAGCACACCGTTGGAATCTGCAGTGCTTCTTCCGCAGGCAGGTCGTAAAGATCCTTATCTGCAGCTTCACCGGGATGGATCTTGTTCTGGATGCCATCGAGGCCTGCCATCAACATAGCGGAGAACGCCAAGTATGGGTTGGCTGTTGGATCTGGGAAGCGAACCTCGATGCGGCGACCTTTTGCGCTGTTGACGTATGGGATACGAATTGACGCAGAACGGTTCCGTGCTGAGTAGGCCAGCATGACTGGTGCCTCGAATCCTGGCACCAAACGCTTATATGAATTGGTTGATGCGTTGGTGAACGCATTCAGCGCACGCGCGTGCTTGATGATGCCGCCAATGTAATACAGGGCTTCGTCAGACAGACCGGCATAGCCGTTACCTGCAAACAGGTTTTGACCATCTTTCCAGATCGACTGGTGGCAGTGCATTCCAGAGCCGTTATCGCCAACCAATGGCTTTGGCATGAAAGTGGCTGTTTTGCCGTATGCGTGTGCCACGTTGTGCACGACATACTTCAGGATTTGCACTTCATCCGCTTTCTTCGTCAGTGTGTTGAATTTCACACCGATCTCGTTTTGACCGGCTGTCGCTGGTACCGCACTTCAACTGTCAGGCCCATGGCTTCCATGGTTTCACACATGGCGGTACGCAGATCCATTGACGAATCGATCGGTGGGACAGGGAAGTAGCCGCCTTTGACCATTGGGCGGTGGCCCATGTTGCCGCCTTCGAATTCCGCATGACTTGACCACGCCGCTTCTTCTGATTCGATTTTGTACATGGCACCTGACATGTCGGCTTTCCACTGTACGCTGTCGAATACAAAGAATTCAGGCTCTGGGCCAAAGAATGCGGTATCGCCAATGCCGGTCGATTTCAAATAGGCTTCTGCGCGGTGCGCAACAGAGCGTGGATCGCGCTCATAACCTTGCATGGTTGATGGCTCAACGATGTCACAACGAATATTGACGGTCACTTCTTCAGTGAAGGGGTCAACCACAGCGGTCGCGTCATCTGGCATTAAGATCATGTCGGATTCATTGATGGACTTCCAACCTGCAATTGATGAGCCATCGAACATTGCGCCTTCGGCAAAGAATTCGCTGTTGACTGCGGACGCAGGGAAGGTCACGTGCTGCTCTTTTCCACGTGGATCGGTAAAACGAAGGTCAACCCAACGGGCTTCGCTTTCGGCAAGTAGTTTCAGTGTATTTTCAGACATGTCTGACTCCGTGTTTGGAATTCAAAACCTCGTGACCATCGACACGAGTGCTCAGTAGCAGGTAGCAAAGCCCATGCCTGATTATCAAAGGCTTGGTTTTCCAGTACTTGCTTGTCTATTGTGGTGCATTTCTCGGAATATTTGCACCTATTTCGTGCACATGCACCGAAATGGCGCACCATAGTGGTGCAATTGCGCGATGCGGAAAAAATCACACAGCTGACACGGAGTTACCGGTATACTCCCGCGCGCTCGGAGGAACATATGATTGAACGGATACGAAACGTCGCCATTATCGCACACGTCGACCATGGCAAAACTACCCTTGTAGACAAGCTTCTTGCTGCATCAGGCACATTGGATCGGAAAGAAATCCTCAATGAACGGATTATGGATTCCAGTGACCAAGAGAAAGAGCGTGGCATCACGATCTTGGCCAAGAACACCGGGCTGAATTGGCATGATTATCGGATTAACGTCGTCGACACCCCAGGTCACGCTGACTTTGGTGGCGAAGTGGAACGCGTGTTATCGATGGTGGACGCCGTGCTTCTCGTCGTTGATGCGGCTGAGGGTCCGATGCCACAGACTCGCTTCGTGACCCAAAAGGCGTTTGCGCAAGGTCTGAAGCCGATCGTCATCGTCAATAAGGTGGATAAAGTTGGCGCTGACCCACACGGTGCGATTGACAAAGTTTTTGACCTCTTTGATCAGCTCGGTGCGACCGACGATCAGTTGGATTTTCCGGTGGTGTACTGCTCTGCGATCAATGGATTGTCGGGTCCTGAACCCGATGCGCTGATTGAGAGCATGGAGCCCATTTTGCAGGCGATTGTGGATCACTGTCCAGTTCCTGAAGTGGACATGGATGGCTCACTGCAGCTGCAAATTTCTGCGCTCGACTACAATAGTTTCCAGGGCGTGATTGGTGTTGGACGGATTCGTCGTGGTCGTTTGAAGCGAAACCAACAGGTGACTGTTGTTGGCGCAGATGGCAAGAACCGCAATGGTAAGGTGCTGCAAATACTCGGTTATCTGGGTCTTGAGCGCATTGAGCAACAAGACGCAGCCGCAGGCGACATTGTCTGCATCACCGGTCTCGATCCCTTGTCGATTTCCGACACCCTGTGTTCGGTCGAGGCGCCTGAAGGCTTGCCACCACTGTCGGTCGATGAGCCGACAGTCAGCATGACCTTCCAGGTCAACGATAGCCCGTTTGCAGGTAAAGACGGCAAATATGTGACCTCCCGGAACATCAAAGACCGTCTCGAGCGCGAGTTGATCCATAATGTAGCGCTTCGTGTGGAGCCAGGTGATACCCCGGACAAGTTTAAGGTTTCAGGACGCGGTGAACTGCACCTGTCCGTGTTGATCGAATCGATGCGTCGTGAAGGTTTTGAACTCGGCGTGTCGCGTCCTGAGGTGATTGTTCGTGAAGTCGATGGCCATCGTGAAGAACCCTTTGAGTATGTGGTCATTGACATTGAAGAGCAGCATCAAGGGGCCATCATGGAAGCCCTGGGTCAGCGTAAGGGCGACATGAAGAACATGGCGCCTGATGGACAAGGACGAATCCGTCTCGAGTACATTATTGCTGCACGGGGTTTGATTGGCTTCCGTTCACAGTTCCTGACCATGACATCCGGTACCGGCATCATGAGCAGTGTGTTTGATCACTACGGGCCTGTGAAAGAGGGTGAGCTCGGCAATCGAATCAACGGTGTGCTGGTGTCGATGATTGATGGCGCTACAACCGCCTATTCACTCTTTAACCTCCAAGACCGCGGGCGTCTCATGATCGGCCCAGGCGTGGATGTTTATGAGGGTATGATTTTGGGCATTCATTCACGGGATAATGACTTACCGGTCAATCCAGTGAAGGGCAAGCAGCTGACCAATATTCGTGCTGCAGGCACCGATGAGAATTTGATTCTCACGCCGCCGATCCGCATGACGCTTGAGTCCGCTTTGGAATTCATCGATGATGATGAACTTGTGGAAGTGACACCAAATCACATCCGCTTGCGTAAAAAGCTATTGAAAGAAGCCGACCGGAAACGTGCCGGGCGGTCCAAGGCGGCGGGCTAGGATTGCGTGCCGCCCCGTACAGGGGGCGTGTATGCATCGGTTATATCCGGCTAAAAAGGCCTATCACACAGATTATGTGACCACCTCAGACGGACTGTTTGAGTTGCACATGAACCTGCACGGCAATCCAGATGGGTTGCCGATTATTTGTTTGCACGGCGGTCCCGGCGCTGGGACCTCGCCGATGATGCATCGGTTCTTTGATCTCGAAAAATTCCATGTCTTATGCTTTGACCAGCGTGGTGCTGGTCAATCGAGGCCGAGTGGCGAGCTCTCGGGGAACACCACGGAGCATCTGATTGATGATATGACGCTGTTGGCGGATCACGTCGGATTCAAACGATTTGCGCTCTTCGGTGGCTCTTGGGGAGCAACGTTGGCGCTTCTCTATGCCAGTCGTTTCCCAGAGAAAATTCTCGGTCTGGTGCTGCGTGGCGCTTTTTTGGCCACAGAGGATGAGTTGCAATGGCTGTATGGCGGCGGCGCCGGTCGGCTCTATCCCGACGCTTGGCGAGATTTCCTTGCCCCGGTTCGGGACGCAGATCCCGAGTTGCAGTCGATTTTAACAGCCTATGCCACTGCCTTGGAGTCACCGGATATCTTCCAACGCAATCGCGCCGCGCGCGCCTGGAATCTCTGGGAATCACGGGTATCCGAGTGTAATCCGGATCTGGCCCCCAAAGCCGAGGGCACCTTGGCTCGAGATTATGCGATGGCGCGCATTGAGCACCATTACGTTACCGCACGCTGTTTTGTTTCAGATGATGCGATTGTTCGCGGGGTCGCAGACCTTCATCAGATTCCAGCGGAACTGATTCATGGCGAAAAAGATCATGTGTGTCTGGTACAAAATGCGCAGACTCTCAAAGCGCACTGGCCAAACCTAATGGTTGAGACTCCAGAGAATGGCTGCCACAGCGCGTTCACGCCAGAGATGGCCGAGGCCCTGTGTCGCGCAACCGCGCGGCTTGCAAATCGCT
>JAGYIK010000150.1 GCA_018402605.1 Litorivicinus sp.
TAAAAAATTCAACCGCCGTCTGTTGCACGCGCTCGGCTTCCAGTGCATCAACCTCTTCAATTTCACGTGCCCAAGCGGCTACCAGTTGCTCTGCTTTGATACAGCTGTCTTCTCGCTGCAAAGCTAAATCAAGCGTAGCGATAGCCTCTGCTTGCTGCCGATTACGACCCAAGATTTGCCCATAGCCAAGACATCCCGAATCATCTTGCAAGACGCATCGGGTCAAACTCACTTCGCCAAGATGAAACGGCTGACCTGTGGCGTGGATACGACCGTCTGTCATCATCAGACCGATCTCCGGGGCCTTTAAACGCGTGATCGGGAAATTGAATAGCGCACGCGCTTCGATGAGCACGTCAGCGGGGACGCGGACTAGAATCTTGAACCAGGCAATACGTGCCGCTTGCAGAGCCGAGGCGTCACTAAAACGGCTCGTCACTGAACCCGTTCCTTTTTCGCGAGCGACTCCAAAAGCCCTCGAAAATCACCCAGGTCAAGCGACAGCTCGAGATCTGTTTCCTTGGCCGCATCATCCCAGCGTCTCAACTGGATCGCCTCACGAGCGAATGGCACTTCGAGGAATTGGCGCTGAGCGGCGACTGTCATCGGACCACCCTGTAAATCGAGGCTGTGTTTCGACGCTGGGCTCAGTGTGTCGTAATACGCAGGGTCGTTGCCGGTTAAAAAGCGTTTGGCGACGACATGCAACCGAATCGGCTCGATGACCTCGGCTGGAAACCACTGACTCAAAAAGTTGGCGCCAGACACCTCATGCATCAGGTCTTCACCTGGTTCTTTCGAACCCATGGTGGTCTCGAGCATGTGTCCAATGTCATGCAAAAGCGCAGCTGCAATCAGCGCTGACGAAGCGCCCTCTTGCGACGCAAGGGTGGCGCACTGCAGCGCATGCTGACGCTGGGTCACAAATTCTCCATATCGCTTGTCGCCATGCTGCGCAAAACAGCGCTCAATCGCTTCGTACATCAGGTGCGCTCCCTCGGCAGATATTTGAATGGAGCGAACAGTACGCCGGAAATATGACATCTCAGTGAACGCAGGAGGCTGTCATCGAAATGACACAAAAACGTCATATAAAGGAATAAAATCGGAGGTTGTATGACGACGCCAAACACCATTGCGATAGTAACGGATGCCTGGTTTCCGCAGGTCAATGGCGTTGTACGGACGCTATCACGGACCCGTGAATTACTGGAAGCGCGCGGACACCGCGTTGAGGTCATCAGCCCCGAGGGATACCCCTCTGTGCCCTGTCCAACATATCCAGAAATCCGACTTGCATTATTTGCAGCACGCTCTGTCAAAAAGCGTTTAACGCGACTCAAACCCGACGCCGTGCACATTGCTACAGAAGGCCCACTGGGTCTTGCTGCACGGCGTTGGTGCCGACGCAATCACCTGCCATTCACCACCAGTTATCACACGCGCTTCCCGGAGTATGTCCGCCTCCGCTTACCGATCCCACTCGCTTGGTCTTACGCATTTCTCAAGTGGTTCCATGGTCCAGCACACCGCATGCTGGTTGCGACACCCTCGATGGAACGCGAACTGGTCGAGCGCGGATTTTCAAATATCGGCCGATGGTCTCGCGGTGTGGATCTGGAACTCTTCCATCCAGACACAGAGCGTAAGACGCCAACTGAACCGATCCTCCTCTACGTTGGACGAGTTGCGCCAGAGAAAAACATTGAAGCATTTCTGGATGCACAGGTCCCAGGCATCAAGCGCGTGGTGGGTGGTGGCCCGGCACTCGAACAGCTCATGGCACGATTCCCCGATGTTGATTTTGTGGGTTACAAGCACGGCGAGGAGCTTGCAGCCTGCATGCGCGACGCGGACTGCTTTGTGTTTCCATCGTTAACAGACACCTTCGGGCTCGTTATTTTGGAGGCAATGGCCTCTGGAGTCCCGGTCGCTGCATACCCTGCACCGGGTCCGATCGACCTCATCGAGAATGGCTCAAATGGTTGGATTTGTGAGGATCTCGCCGAATCAATCCAGCAGGCCCTGAAAGTCGAGCGTAACCAATGTCGACGTTTTGCAGAGGGATATTCGTGGGACCGTTGCACCGACCAATTCGCATCTCAACTCAAACCGGCCGACCCCGCACTGTTAGAAAATGCAGTGTCATAAAAACTTCATAAAAACGACGCATCCCCGTCACAGGTAGGCCATAGCATTGTGTTAAAGCACCACAGGGGGCTGTATGCAGACATTTGGTTGGGCTACGTTTTTCCAGCATCTGGACCGCGTTGAGCGTCCTTTGTGTGCTTTGGCCAACACACTTGCCAATGTGCCCGCTGTGCATCGCTTATTTGTCTTTGTTTCTAAATTAGGTGACGGTCCCGCCTGGGTGATGCTGTTCATCGCCATTGGCCTTCAGCACAGCTGGGTGACGAAATCCGCTATCAAGAAACGAGCCATCCCCCAAAAACTCCCGAACATTTTCGATAAACTGACCATCAGGAATCGTGGAAGTATTAAAAAATCCGAAAAATGAATTTCCGAATAAGCTGAGTTCCAAACCATAGGGAACCAACATGTGATCAACCCCACTAACTGGTTGGAAAACCTCAATCGGAAAATGATGCATTGCA
>JAGYIK010000151.1 GCA_018402605.1 Litorivicinus sp.
AGGTCGTGATTATGCAGACAAACTGTTTGATGACATCAAGGTTCGCGAGTTCCTTGATGCCAAGCTGAAGAACGCGCAGATCTCGAAGATCTTGATTGAGCGCCCAGCGCAGAACGCACGGGTCACGTTGCTGACCGCGCGTCCAGGCATTGTCATTGGTAAGAAGGGCGAGGACGTTGAGTCTCTGCGCAAAGAGTTGTCGCAGATGATGGGCATTCCCGTTCAGATCAACATTGAAGAAATTCGCAAGCCAGAGTTGGATGCGCGTTTGGTGGGTCAGAATATTGCTGGTCAGCTTGAGCGTCGTGTGATGTTCCGTCGTGCAATGAAGCGCGCGGTACAGAACGCAATGCGAGCGGGCGCCGAAGGTATTCGTGTTCAGGTCTCTGGCCGTTTGGGCGGCGCGGAAATCGCTCGGACCGAATGGTACCGCGAGGGTCGTGTTCCATTGCACACATTGCGTGCGGACATCGATTACGCGACCTACGAGGCCCACACCACTTACGGCGTGATCGGTATCAAGGTATGGATCTTCAAAGGCGAGATCTTGGGTGGAATCGAAACAGTCCGAGCGAGCCGTGATCAACAGCGCGCTAAAACTGCACGTTAAGGGGTAAGAGCATGCTGCAACCGAAACGGATGAAATTCCGCAAGATGCAAAAAGGCCGGAATCGTGGCCTTGCAGAGCGTGGCTCAAAAGTCAGCTTTGGTGAATATGCGCTGAAAGCGACTGGTCGTGGCCGGATGACGGCACGTCAGATCGAGGCGGCGCGTCGGACGATTACACGTCGCGTGAAGCGCGGTGGAAAATTGTGGATTCGGGTATTCCCCGATAAGCCAATCACCCAGAAGCCTCTCGAAGTGCGTCAGGGTAAGGGTAAGGGTTCTGTTGAGTACTGGGTTTGCCAGATTCAGCCAGGCCGTGTGTTGTATGAAATTGAAGGTGTCTCTGAAGATGTCGCGCGCGAAGCATTTACGCTGGCCGCTGCCAAGCTTCCATTCAAGACCACCTTTGTTAGTCGGACGGTAATGTAATGAAAGCATCAGAGTTACGTGAAAAGAGCGTGGCCGAACTGAACGAAGAGCTGTTAAAGCTCCGTCGTGAGCAGTTCAACCTGAATATGGCGAAAGCCACAGGGCAGCTCGCGCAGACACATCTGTTGGGTCAAGTCCGTCGTGACATCGCGCGCGTGAAAACAGTGATCGCGCAGAAGGAGGTAGCGGCATGACCGAAGAGAAGAAATTGGTACGTACGCTGAGCGGTCGTGTGGTCTCGAACAAGGGCGACAAGACAATCAGTGTGTTGGTGGAACGTTTTGAGAAGCACCCTGTGTATGGGAAGTACATCAAGCGCTCTACAAAAATTGCTGCGCATGATGAGAACAATGAGTGCCAGATTGGTGACACCGTCACGATTTCTGAGTGTCGTCCGCTTTCAAAATCGAAAGCGTACCGTCTCGTTGAGATCACTGAGCGTGCAGTGCAGGTATAACGGGAGAGCGTCATGATTCAAACAGAAAGTATGCTTGAAGTCGCTGACAACTCGGGTGCACGTCGCGTGATGTGTATCAAAGTGTTGGGTGGCTCAAAGCGTCGTTATGCCCGGATCGGGGACATCATTAAAGTCACCGTGAAAGAAGCGATTCCACGTGGCAAGGTGAAGAAAGGCCAGGTGATGAACGCTGTTGTCGTTCGGACCCGTAGTGGTGTGCGTCGGCAGGATGGTTCATTGATCAAATTTGATGGCAATGCAGCTGTTCTTTTAAACAACAACCTTGCGCCGATTGGGACTCGTATTTTCGGGCCTGTGACGCGTGAATTGCGTGGTGAGAAGTTCATGAAGATCATCTCTCTCGCGCCTGAAGTGTTGTAAGGAGAAGGACGATGGCAGCAAAGATTCGTCGTAATGATGAAGTCGTCGTAATCGCCGGTAAAGACAAAGGCCGTCGCGGGAAGGTTCTGGCAGTGCGTCCAGATGATCGCGTTTTGGTCGCTGGTGTCAATCTGGTGAAAAAGCATACGAAACCAAACCCAATGCTGGGTAAGCAAGGCGGCATCGTTGAGAAAGAAGCACCGCTTCACATCTCTAACATTGCCTTGTTTAACCCTGAGAACAGTAAAGCAGATCGGGCAGGTTTTCGGGTAAACGAGGACGGCACCAAAGTACGGGTGTTTAAGTCCACTGGTAAGGAAGTCGGGGCGTAAGCCTCTGCGCCTAGGAGCGAGAAAATAAGCCATGGCGAGACTACAACAAGTCTACAAAGAAAAGGTTGTACCGGAGCTGCAAGCAGAGTTCGCGTACAAAAATGTCATGCAGGTGCCGCGCATCAAAAAAATCACCTTGAACATGGGTGTGGGTGAAGCGGTTGCTGACAAGAAGCAAATTGAAAACGCAGTGCGTGATTTGACTGCGATCGCAGGGCAAAAGCCTGTGGTGACGAAAGCGCGTAAGTCGATTGCGGGCTTTAAGATCCGCGACGGTTGGCCGATTGGTTGCAAGGTCACACTGCGTGGCCAGCAGATGTGGGAATTCCTCGATCGTTTGATCGCGTTGTCGATTCCTCGTATCCGTGACTTCCGTGGTCTGAACGGAAAATCGTTTGATGGTCGCGG
>JAGYIK010000152.1 GCA_018402605.1 Litorivicinus sp.
AAAGAGAATAATTAAAGTATTTGGTGACAGAAAACACATAATTAATATATTGAAATATAAAGATGAAAATATCGTCATTTTATTCATATATAATATAGATAGAGTGCAGTATGAAAATGTTTTTGAGCCAAGCGTAAACTCACTTGATCAATTGATGCGTTGGGGCACATGTTGATGACAGAACGAAACCGAATATCACCGCCTTGGGTTTTTTCGTCGATCGTCACGGTGCGGTCTTCACGACCAGTACAGCCGTCGCCAACTGTACCGCATCACTTTAAACAATCATCGTGAGGCTGAGGTCGTGCTGTCCGATCCCTCCCTCGGGGTCGCCGCTGCGGACATCGGCAACGATCGCTCAAACTGCCGTGGCGCAGTTCCACAATGGCACACCCTGCCTAAGCTCCGAAGTTGCCGTCGCCGGCCATTCCTTCGGCTGCAGTGACCTTTGGCCACTGCTGGGCAATGTGAACTTCGCGTTAAACAGCAAGACGATTCAGGAGGTGCTCTCGAGCTTGGCCATGATGCCCCCAGACCTCTGATGCCCGTGATCGGATACATCCGGAAGACCTGACGCAGAAAGCCGCCGCGATGACTGTGCTGGTCAATTTCCAGGAGTGATGCAGATGCTGCACTGCAAGTCGCTCAGCAAACGAGAGCTGGACTAACTGGCCCTTGCCTGCTCTACCAATTCTTGGACAGCGCCAAAAGGATTCTCAGTGAGCTTGACGGTTCTCAATAACTGCGAATCCGAATTTTCGGTCCGATCTCTTTCCCGATTTGTGACGCTTGTCTGTCATGTTGCGGTAGCCAAAAAGTTTGTGATTTATCGGTTTCATCGCGCGTAATTTTATATAGATCGATTCTGTTTGCTACACCGCATGCTACGATCTTGACATAGGAGATGTCGATGTTCGCATTCCACAGTACCAATGGCCAAGAATTCGTCGGGCTTCGAACCAATCGAAGTGGGCAGCGTCAGGTTGTTTATGATCATTTTCTCGGCAGACGGATCATTATTGATATCAATGATGATACTGCGTGTATTGCCATGATCAGAGAGGCCTTGCTCGAAGGCATAAAATCACACAATGTATGGACTGGAACCATTTGTGCGCTTCAAAGCAGGAATATTCTGTACGCGTATACAGCATAGACGTGCGTTCCCGGATACTGACATGACAGTCCCGAAATGATCGGGTGATGGAGACTCGATGCAACTTTTGATGGCCAAAACCTATCTGGTTGATCTGCAGGTTTCGGTGCGCTGGTTGAAGCTTGGTTATGGAGATAAGGTTTTTTTGACCCGTGTTTCGGGAAAATCCGTTGCTGTCGTCGCCACGCAACAATCTTTGTGGACCTTTGGTTTAGGTCGATCCAAGCAAGTTTCACTTGGTTATGTTGCTCCAAATATAGTAGAAAGACTGAGTCTTGGCTTTGACCGCGTTGCTGTGTTCCAGGCACGCATCGTCAGTTTGGAGCCCGGCCATCTGAACAAGGATGGGATGGATAGACTTGCCATTTCTATTTGGGGCAACCCTGAACATCTACTTGAGCAGGTGCTCGAGGATCGCAGAATGCCAGACCCGCATACAATTGAGCCAAATCAAAAGGCGTTGTGACACGGCTCTGATCTGTCAGAATACTGATGCGAAAGTTTCCTTACGTCATTTTCTTTCAATTATTCAGAAGCCCCGTATCCGTCAAAGGCATTGAGAGCACTCTTAATTGGGCAATTAATCTTTAATATATTCAAGAAATAATAAGTTGACACAAAGCACTGTCAAGGATTTCAGTTGCAACATTTTATATCCTGTAAAGAATTGTAGAGAAAATCTCTCTTTCTTGCACTTCACATGACTGTGGCAAAATTACAAATTCTTCGGGTAAACTTCATTTTCGAATAGATCGCCGATGACGTTTTTGAAAAAATACCTGCAGTGATCACTGCCGGTATACGCAATACCACCTGTGACAAGCATAGTCTGGAGAATATTTGCTTAACGTGAGCAAAGATGAGCACTAAACTCCAAAAGGACTTCTAACTCACCATTATGAAGCCAGACTTTGCTCTGACCTTTTCAGCAAAAAGCATTTCCTTGCTGTATCGCTCTTCCGATGGATGGATACCGGTCGGTGATGTCGATCTGGATGTTGTTGATCTGGGCGACGCTTTGGCTGATCTCAGAACCAAAGCATACGCGCTTTCCGCGACAGGCGGACAGGTCAGGCTCGTGATCCCGAACGACCAGATCAAATACCTGAAGATTGCCGATGGCGGGCAGACAGGTCGTGCGCTGCAACATGACATTCGTATCGCTTTGAACGGGACAACTCCCTACGCCGTTCATGAGCTTTGCTTTGACTGGTCTCACGGCGCGGGACATATTCATGTCGCAGCTGTCGCACATGAAGCGTTGGTCGAGGCGGAAACCTTTGCCATAAACCATCACTTCGATCCGGTCTGCTTTGTGGCGAAGGCTCCAGAAGGTGCCTTCGTGGGCGAAGTCTTCTTTGGCCCGGCCACAGGCTGGAGGGATGCGACTCCTCAGAAAGACGCGATCGCAACCGAACGGGCGGTTCTGGATCACC
>JAGYIK010000153.1 GCA_018402605.1 Litorivicinus sp.
TCGTGCGGGCGTTGAAGTTTGGCGAGGAACGCGAAGTGCGTCGTTTGCAAGACCTGCATGCGCGGGTGGAACTCAAAGAACAAGGTAGGGTATGAGCAAGATTCCGATGACCAAAGCAGGCGAGGATGCACTGCGTACTGAGCTGAGTCGGCTGAAACAAATCGAGCGCCCTCGCATTATCCAGGCCATTGCCGAAGCGCGTGAGCACGGTGATCTCAAAGAGAATGCGGAGTACCACGCGGCCAGGGAGCAGCAGGGTTTTTGTGAGGGTCGAATTAAAGATATCGAGGCGAAACTCTCACATGCTCAAGTGATTGATATTTCCCACATCGAGAATACGGGCAAGGTGATTTTTGGCGTCACTGTCACACTGATTAACTTGGACACCGACCAAACGGTGACTTACCAGATTGTTGGTGAGGACGAAGCGGATGTCAAAAATGGAAAAATTTCAGTGACATCGCCGATTGCGCGCGGACTCATTGGCAAACAAGAAGGCGATGAGGTGTCAGTCACAACGCCCGGCGGTGTGGTGACCTATGAGATCGACACCGTCGAGCACCTTTAGTTTTAGAGCGGTCGAATCAGATTCGATAGGCGCGGGTTGGGCTTTTCTGCGGCGCGAAACAGTAATGCCATAGCGCCGGTCGACTGCACACAGTGCGCACCGGTCTCGGCGCACAATGATTCAATCAAGACCTTACGTGTGTCGCGCTCGGCGCGAACTTTGATTTTAATTAATTCGTGGTCATTCAGAGCACGGTTCAATTCTTCGAGTACACCCGAAGACATGCCGTGGTCGCCGACCAGTACAATCGGTTTGAGATGATGTCCGATCGCCCGCATCTGCTTCTTGCGTTCTGGCGTTAACATAGTCGTCTCCTCATTAGGGCGCGCGAGTCTAGAGCAAAACATGGCACGATCCAAGTCCAGTGGACGATGGTTGAAAGAACATTTCGATGACCCCTACGTGCAAAAGGCGCAGGCAGAAGGGCGACGTTCGCGTGCGAGCTTCAAACTCGAAGAGGTTCAGGCACGCGATCATTTGATTCGAGAAGGCCATGTGGTGGTCGATCTTGGCGCAGCGCCTGGCGGCTGGACCGAGCTGGTTTCGCAATGGACAGGCCCTCAAGGCCGCGTCTTTGCGCTCGATATACTCCCCATGGATTCCATTGCTGATGTGGATATTTTGCTGGGGGACTTTACCGAGGCTTTGGTGCTTGATGCGTTAATGACGCGATTGGATGGGCGAGGTGTTGATGTGGTCTTATCCGATATGGCACCGAACTTATCGGGGAATAAGTCGGTGGATCAACCGCGGGCAATGTACTTGTGTGAGTTGGCCTTGGATTTTGCGAAGACAACCCTGGTTCCGGGTGGTTCATTCTTTATTAAAGTCTTCCATGGCGAGGGGTTTGATGAGTTTTTGCAGGAACTTCGCGCGAACTTTCAGGTCGTAAAGACACGAAAACCCGAGGCCTCGCGCGCTCGAAGTCGTGAAACCTATTTACTGGCCAGTGGATTTAAAGGGTAAATTTGCTTTGAATTCCACTGTATTGCCCTAATAAAGGTCTGTATATTGGAGCGTTCAGACTCCTCTGAAGCAATGGAGAATTCACATGGCGAGAAATTTAGTTCTGTGGTTGGTGATAGCGGCTGTTTTGTTGACCGTGTTCAACAACTTTAGTGTCGAGACCCAGTCACAACAGGTGAACTATTCTCAGTTCGTTGAAGAAGTGAATCGTGATCAAATCCGACGCGTTGTGATCGAAGGTCAAACGATTATCGCGACCCGTTCGAATGGCGATGTCTACGAGACCGTGCGTCCAACGCTCGAGGATCCACGCCTGATGGATGATCTGATGCAGCACAATGTCGTGGTCGAGGGGCGTCGGCCAGAGCAGCAGTCCATTTGGATGCAGTTGCTTGTTGCGGCCTTCCCAGTGCTGATTATCCTCGCGATCTTTATGTTCTTCATGCGTCAGATGCAAGGCGGCATGGGCGGTGGTCGTGGCGGTCCGATGTCTTTCGGTAAGTCCAAAGCACGTCTGATTGGAGAAGATCAAATCAAAACGACCTTTGCGGATGTCGCAGGATGTGACGAAGCGAAAGATGACGTTGCTGAATTGGTTGAATTTTTGAGAGACCCAGGCAAGTTCCAGCGTCTCGGTGGGCGTATCCCCCGTGGCGTATTGATGGCTGGACCACCGGGAACTGGTAAAACATTGCTCGCCAAAGCAATCGCTGGTGAGGCCAAAGTCCCATTCTTCACGATCTCCGGTTCTGACTTCGTTGAGATGTTTGTCGGTGTCGGTGCGTCGCGAGTCCGTGACATGTTCGAACAGGCCAAAAAGCAGGCGCCCTGCATTATCTTCATTGACGAAATCGATGCGGTTGGTCGGCAGCGTGGCGCAGGTTTAGGCGGCGGTCATGACGAGCGTGAACAAACGTTGAACCAACTCCTGGTTGAGATGGATGGTTTTGATGTCAATGACGGCGTCATCGTTATTGCGGCCACCAACCGCCCAGACGTCTTGGATTCGGCGTTGTTGCGTCCCGGTCGATTTGACCGGCAGGTGGTGGTTGGTCTG
>JAGYIK010000154.1 GCA_018402605.1 Litorivicinus sp.
AGCTGGAATCCAACCTGGTGATATCATTGTGCGCTTTAATGGCCGTGAGGTAGAGCGTTCGTCTGCCCTGCCACCCATGGTCGGCTTGGTTCAACCGGGTGAGACGGTGCCGGTGGAACTGGTCCGTGATGGTCGGGTGATGACGCTTGATGTGACGATTGAGGAGCTTCCAGATGCGCCAGAGATCGCCAGTTCGCGCGCGCAATCGAGTGCCACAACAGTCGCTGGAATGGCGGTGGAGCAGGCGCCTTCTGAATTGTTACAAGAGCTCGGCCTTCAGTCTGGTGTGGTGGTCACGGATGTGAGCGATGATCCGGCACGTGCGGCCGGATTGCGCCAAGGTGATGTCATCACACAGATCGGTGGAGCCGAAATTGACGGTGTTCGAACGCTTCGAGACGTGATTGAATCACTGCCTCGGGATCGACCCATTCCAGTCCTTGTGGTGCGCGGCGGTAATTCAACGTTTCTCACTTTGCGTTTAGGTCGCTAAACTGGGACGATTTTTTCGCAAGGAGAGGTGGCTTTGACGCCGTCCCACATACGTAACTTTTCAATTATCGCGCACATTGACCACGGAAAATCGACACTCGCCGACCGCTTTATTCAGAAGTGCGGCGGGTTGTCGGAACGTGAAATGGCGGAGCAAGTGCTTGATTCCATGGATATTGAGCGCGAGCGCGGTATCACCATCAAAGCACAAAGCGTGACTCTACCTTACACCGCAAAGAACGGTGAGGTGTACGAGTTGAACTTTATTGACACGCCTGGCCATGTGGACTTCAGTTACGAAGTCTCACGTTCACTGTATGCCTGTGAGGGTGCATTGCTGGTCGTCGATGCCGCCCAGGGCGTGGAAGCGCAATCGGTGGCCAACTGTTATACCGCGATTGAACAGGGCCTCGAAGTGGTCCCTGTGCTCAATAAGATGGATCTGCCGCAGGCAGAACCCGAGCGCGTGAAGGCGGAAATCGAAAACATCATTGGCATTGATGCTAGCGAAGCGATCTCCTGCTCTGCCAAAAGTGGCTTGGGAATTGATGAGCTGCTGGAGCAGATCATTGAAAAAATCCCACCTCCGGTTGCAGACCGAGAGAAGCCAACTCAGGCCCTGATTATCGACTCGTGGTTTGATAATTACCTTGGGGTTGTTTCGCTCGTCCGTGTGATGCAAGGCTCCTTACGTAAAGGGCAAAAAATTCGCGTCAAAAGCACAGGCCGAGATTGGCAAGTCGATGAGGTTGGCGTATTCACCCCGAAGCGGGTGCCGACCAAGGAACTTCAGGCGGGTCAAGTCGGGTTTATGATCGCTGGAATTAAAGCGATTCATGGTGCGCCTGTCGGTGACACGCTAGTGGATAGCAAGCACACCGACACGGCGTCACTACCCGGATTTAAGAAGGTTAAACCACAGGTCTACGCGGGGATGTTTCCTGTTTCCGCGGACGACTTTGAAGATTTCCGAGACGCTTTGGAAAAGTTGACCCTAAACGATGCAAGTCTGGTCTATGAACCAGAGAGTTCTGATGCGCTCGGGTTTGGTTTTCGCTGTGGCTTCCTTGGCATGTTGCACATGGAAATCGTGCAAGAGCGGTTGGAGCGGGAATACGACCTGGACCTGATTACCTCAGCGCCGACAGTGGTGTACGAGATCGTCACCGATGACGGTGAAACGCACTACGTCGATAACCCCTCGAGAATGCCTGATGTGGGTTCGATTGCGGAAATGCGAGAACCCATCTGTGCGGCAACGATTCTGGTGCCGAACGAATATGTTGGGGCTGTGATGACGCTTTGTGTTGAGAAGCGTGGAATGCAACGTGATCTCAAGTACATGGGCAATCAAGTGCAAATTGAATTTGATTTGCCCATGGCCGAGGTGGTGATGGACTTCTTTGATCGATTGAAGTCTGCAACACGGGGTTTTGGGTCGTTAGATTACGGATTCGTGAGGTTCCAAGCCTGCCCGTTGGTTCGGCTTGATGTATTGATCAATGGCGAGCGTGTCGATGCGTTGGCGGCCATTGTGCATCGTGATCATGCACAAAGTCGGGGTCGCGAGTTGGCTGAAAAGCTCAGGGAGTTAATTCCAAGGCAAATGTTTGACGTGGCCATTCAAGCCGCGATCGGCCGTCAGGTCATCGCCCGTACCACAGTGAAAGCGCTGCGGAAAAATGTCACAGCAAAATGTTATGGTGGCGACGCGTCACGGAAGCGTAAGTTGTTAGAGAAGCAAAAAGCCGGTAAGAAGCGGATGAAACAGGTGGGGCGTGTCGAGATCCCGCAAGACGCATTCCTCGCGGTACTGAAGGTGGATTAAGAAATGGATTTCACGCTGATATTGGTTTTGGTCGTGCTGGTATCGGGCTTCATCTATGGGCTTGACATCATTTACTTTAAAAAACGCCGCGGGGATAGTGCGCCCGGCATCATCATCGATTACAGCCGTTCATTCTTTCCGGTGTTGTTTTTGGTGTTGATGTTGCGTTCATTCTTATTTGAGCCATTTCAGATACCGAGCGGGTCGATGTTGCCGACGTTGAAGATCGGCGACTTCATTTTGGTGAATAAGTTTGACTACGGACT
>JAGYIK010000155.1 GCA_018402605.1 Litorivicinus sp.
CCACCGGCGTTCGCCAGCAATTAACTCATATCCTCGGGCTGTGTTTCGAACAACAACTGGTTGCATTACGCCATGCTGTCGAATCGAGTCAGAGAGTTCATCTAGTTCAATTTCAGAAAATAAGATGCGGGGCTGAAACGGGTTAGGAACAATTTTTTCAACAGGAATCGAGATTAATTGGTGCCCAGACGCTCCGTCTTGAACGAACTGGGCCCCTTGAGATGCTGTTTCTCGGAGAACCGCATCAACTGTTGTCTGGTCAAGGCCAAGCAACGGATTAAAACCTAAGCCGCGTTTTTTCTGTGTCATGCTACTTTTTTCAATTTAAGTCGTTTACGAAGTTCTGATGCCAACGCTAAGTATGACAACGCGCCCTTAGACAGTCGATCATATCGCAATACTGGAAGCCCATGGCTTGGTGCCTCAGCCAGTCGAACATTCCTTGGGATCACCGTTTTAAAAACGCGTTCGTCAAAGAATTGCTCCAATTGCGCCGAAACTTGACGCGTCAAGCTAGTTCGCGGGTCATACATTGTTCTCAACACGCCATCGATCACAAGATCGGGGTTATGCGTTGCCCGCACCTGCTCTATGGTTTCAATAAGCGCTGCGATGCCCTCAAGGGCGTAAAACTCGCACTGCACTGGAATAATGACCCCATCTGCAGCCACGAGGCCATTAATCGTCAACATACTCAACGCAGGTGGGCAGTCAATTAAAACAAAATCATAGCTGCTTGCTTGAGCCTGAAGAATTTCTTTGAGCCGAAACTGTCCTCTCGCTTGCGAAATCAAAGCAACTTCAGCTTCTGTTAATTGGATATCCGACGGTAACAAATCATACCCGGCCGCCGTGCCCATGACACAGGCTTCCCTGAAGCTCCCCTCACCAAGCAGCAACCCACGGACATCGAATTCGATTGAGCGTTTTGCGACACCAGAACCAGATGTTGCGTTTCCTTGCGGGTCAAAGTCGACCACCAACACTTGGTAGCCCATTTCACTCAATGTTGCACCCAAATTGACGCATGTGGTGGTCTTTCCAACTCCGCCTTTTTGGTTTGTTATTGCAATAATCCGGGTCATGCGTGTGTCCGTTTAACCTCTGCCAACACACGGTGTTCATCCACGACATGAGGAACTTTGTGCACATCTATTCGGCAGTTTTGATGGGTTTTGGCCGCATCTGCGATTTCCGCATCGATGCGAGCGCCTTTCATAGCCAAAATCTGACCCTGTTCTGACAACAATGGCAGAGTCGCTGAAATCATACCACTGAGATCAGTAAAGGCTCTGCTGATTATTTGTTCATAAGGCATAAGTGGCTCGAATGATTCAATGCGTTGATGCACAACTGTCACATTGCGAAGCTGCAGCACAGCTTTCATTTGTCGCGCGAAAGCTAACTTTTTATCGCTTGAATCCAAGAGCGTCACTGATAATTCAGGAAACACAATGGCTAATGGAAGACCAGGAAAGCCAGGTCCTGTACCAACATCTAACAATGGGCCTTCCCCAATAAACGCATGCACGCTCAATGAGTCGATGATTTGGTATACAGCCACCGCATCTTCATCGCGAAATGCGCTGATGTTAAATGTTTGATTCCATTTTAAGTGTTCAATGGCAAGCTGCGATAACTGCTTGATTTTGTCCTCGGCGAGATTGAGACCAATCGCTTCGAGATGGTTGGCAATATTCATCAACTGGCAAGCTGATTGGAATCAATCAAGCGTGCGCGTTTTAAATGCACTAATAAGAGACTCATCGCAGCGGGTGTCACACCAGAAATACGGCTCGCTTGCGCAAGCGTTTCAGGGCGGTGGTCTGCTAGCTTTTGTCGGACCTCATTTGAGAGCCCTGTGATTGCGTTGTAGTCGAGGTCCAATGGAATTTGAATTTGTTCGTTCTTTTTTAATTTTCTAATTTCATCGGATTGACGATCGATATAGCCAGAATACTTCACAAGAATTTCAACCTGAGACGCGACTGAAGCATCAACGTGCCGATCATGACCTGTAAGGTCCATCAACTGGTCATAATGCAATTCCGGCCGTTTCAACAAATCTTTAAGATTCGACTCTTTAGTCAAAGGAGCCGTTAACACTGGGTTGAGTGCTTCAACCACCGCATCATGTGGCCGAATCCAAACGGATTCCATCCGCGCTGTCTCTCTTGCAATCGCTTCTTGCCGCTCATGGAACGCTTTCCATCGCGTGTCGGAGACCAATCCGAGCTGCCGAGCAATCTCTGTTAACCGCGTATCCGCGTTATCTTCGCGCAGTGCCAACCTGTACTCGGCGCGTGACGTAAACATGCGATACGGTTCCTGAGTACCCATTGTGATCAAATCATCAACCATTACGCCCAAATAGCCTTGATCACGACCGACAACCCATGCTGGTCGATCTTGTGCACGGAGCGCTGCGTTCGCTCCGGCAAGCAAGCCCTGCGCTCCAGCTTCTTCATACCCGGTCGTTCCATTAATTTGGCCTGCAAAATACAACCCTTCAATTAATTTACTTTCGAGGGATGGTTTGAGATCTCGGGGGTCAAAATAATCATACTCAATCGCATATCCAGGC
>JAGYIK010000156.1 GCA_018402605.1 Litorivicinus sp.
GGAAACGTAGTGACGTCCTCGAACTGGCCGGTCACCGCCACTGCTGCTGCCATGGCTGGGCTGACCAAGTGTGTGCGCCCGCCCTGTCCCTGACGCCCTTCAAAGTTCCGGTTTGACGTGGATGCGGCACGCTCCCCTGCGGCGAGGCGATCCCCATTGATCGCGACACACATCGAACAACCTGGCGCCAACCATTCGGCGCCTGCACGGATGAAAATCGCGTCAAGTCCTTCAGCCTCGGCCTGGCGTTTGACTTGTTCAGATCCTGGAACAATCATCGTTGGAATACGAATCGACTGGTCTGCCATGACCTGCGCAGCAACTCGCAGATCCTCAATTCGGCTGTTCGTGCACGAACCAATGAAGACGCGGTCTGGCTTGATGTCCTGAATGGCTTGTGATGGACTCAGACCCATGTAGTCAAGCGCTCGGACCATCCGAGTCCTCCGTTCTGGATTACTCTCTCGGCTGGGATCGGGGACATGTCCAGTGACATCCGTTACCATTTCTGGGTTGGTTCCCCATGTCACTTGAGGGACGATGGTGGACGCGTCGATCTCGATCGTGCGATCGAAAGATGCCATCGGGTCGGTGACCAACGATTTCCAATACTGTTCTGCAGCGGTGAACGCATTGCCGCGTGGGGTGAGAGGCCGGTTTTGTAAATAGGCGATGGTCTTGTCATCTGGCGCAATGAGGCCTGCTCGTGCGCCGGCTTCGATTGACATATTGCACACAGTCATTCGTGCCTCGATTGACATTGCACTGATTGTATTGCCCGTGTATTCGATTGAATAGCCGACTGCACCACCACTGCCAATGGTGCGGATTAGGGTTAGGATGACGTCTTTGCTGGAGACCCCTGGTCTTCGCGTCCCATGAATTGAAACTTGCATGGTTTGGGGTTTGGTGCGCCACAGTGTTTGTGTTGCGAGCGCATGCGCGACCTCCGAAGATCCGATTCCAAACGCGTAGGCCCCAAGAGCGCCATGCGTTGAGGTATGCGAATCAGCGCCTGCAATTATGAGCCCAGGCTGGGTGATCCCATACTCTGGTCCAACAACGTGCAGGATTCCCTGGAAGTCACTCCCCAGTCCGAAGAGCTCGATATCATATTCACGCGCATCTGAGGTGATGAGTTCGATCATGTTTTTAATTTCAGGATCTGCGATTCCATCTAGGCCTGCTTGCCGGTTTCGCGTAGGCACGTAGTGATCGGAAAATGCAAACGCTTGTTTGGGATTACGAACGTTTCGTCTTTCGCGGCGGATTTTGTCAAACGCGTGGAATGAATTCTCTTGAAGCAGAATGCGATCTACATAGAGAAGCGTTTCGTTGTCGCGCTCGGCAACGATGTGGGAATCCCAGATTTTTTCAAACAAGGTTTGCGTCATGTTATATGCCTCACCAGGATCGCTGGAGTCGAGCTGATTATTGTGTTGACAATCGAGCGCCGAGTGTCGCACTGTGAGGTTAACAATTCAATACTAACTACTAAATATAAGGCTTTAATCTATTTCCATTTTAAAGAGATTGTTAACAAAGTGTATGAATTTGATTTTATATTTGTCTTGCTTGTTGCGCTCGCTGCATTCGGATCAGCCGTCTTTCATTCTTTTTCGGGTTTTGCCGGTGGGCTAGTGTTAGCCGTGTTACTCGCACCGCTCCTTGGCATTAAGGAAACCGTTCCGGTTGTTGCGACAGCACTGATCATCAGTAATGTGGCGCGTATTTGGGCTTTTAGGAAATCCATTGCGATACGGGAATACTTAGCTGTTTTTCTCGCGGCACTGCCGTTCATTGTTATCAGCGCCTACGTGTACGTCTCGCTCCCGGTGGGCGCGGTCGCTTTAGTACTTGGTTTATTCCTTCTTGCATCGATCCCTTTGAATAGGACGTTTAAAAAAAGAGAAATTAAAGTTGGGATGCGGGGTCTTATGTTGGCAGGTGTTCCATACGGTATTGTCTCGGGCAGCACGTTTGGTGCGGCCGTCATATTGGCGCCATTTCTGATTGGTGCAGGCCTGGCTGGAGAGATGTTAATCGGTACGGTGGCATTGCTTGGGTTTAGTCTGAATGTGACGAAGACGATTGTTTTTGGTTTATCGCCCCTTCTCACGAACGAACTGGCGCTGACGGGCATTCTTGTTGGACTATGCACGATGCCCGGCGCATACGCAGGACGATGGTTGGTCCGAAACACTTCAATGCGAGTGCATGAGAAGTTCATGGAAGTTTTTATTGGGTGCGGAGGCGTGCTGTTTTTATACGAAGCGTTCGTATGGTTTCTACCATGATGGCTGAAAAAAAAGATTATCCGGCGGGTTATCAAAACGTTCGTGATCAAGCGGTGGCGCATCGTGTGGCTGTCTCTGGGATCGAAGTCCAAGTTTACGTTTGGGGTCAGGGAAGGCCGAATTTTGTGCTGTTGCATGGCGGTTACGGCTCATGGGCCCACTGGATTCGGGTCATTCCTGAGTTGGCAAAACATGGGCGTGTAGTAGCTCCTGATATGCCAGGTTTTGGCTTATCGGAGACACCGCCTGAGCCACATTCTGCTGAAGGTGTTGCGGACTT
>JAGYIK010000157.1 GCA_018402605.1 Litorivicinus sp.
CGGATTCCGCGAGCCGGTGCATTTGATGCAGACAGCAGCACGCGGTCACCTTCCTGTGGTGCACCCGTAATAGTCACAACCAGATTGGCCAGTGTAATCCGGCCGTTGGCGTCGCTGTTTTGGACTCGCCCTGTGGCTGGATCGACAGCACTCCAACGTTGAGACGCCTCACTCCAAGTCAGTGCGACATCGTCAAATTCTGGAACATCACCATCCAGCGCGCGTGTACTAATCAGTAGTGCACCCTTTGCATTCGATTGATCGACAGAAACGGACGGCTCAATGACAAACAACGCCTGACCGAGGTCTCCATTCAAATCGAGACCGGCTGTTTGAATTGCATTGACCTCATCCGCAAAGATTCGAACGAGATCGTTCAGAGCCACCTTGCTCTGCTTTAGTGATGAACCTAAAAAGTTCCCATAGCCCGCAATCGAACCCGAGCTAATTCCTGAAAGCGGCTCAACGCCGCCTTCACCATTCAGTGCATAGCGCACAAAATCTGGATCCTTAATGTCTCGACTCACGGATAGTGAACGCACCGTCAAACCCTCAACCAACAACCCTTTACTGGTCGAAGAAGCAAGCGAAACAGTGACCAAACCTTGGCTATTCACCTTGGTGGAAATACCCGCATACTCAGAAATGTCGCGCAGTAACTGATCGCGTCGGTCTAAGAGCGCTGGTGGCTGATCTTTTTCAGATTTCTTCTTCAACAGCTGGCTATTGACCGTTCCAAGCTGTGTTGCCAGAGCATTGAGTGACTCTGTTTCCGCCTCAATCGCAGAGAACGCCTGATCGCCCAGGTCATCCAACTGCTCAGCTAAACTATTGATTCGTGTCGCAAGCTCTTCAGACGATCGCAACATGGTTGAGCGATACGCACTCGATGCAGGATCGGTCGACATCTGCTGGGCAGATGAAAAGAATTTATTCAGTGCCGAGACCAAACCAATATCATCGTCACCCAAGAAATCGAGTAACCGCGTCGTGAACTCGGCATTGGCTTGCTGTGATTCAAGGTCCGCTGTTGCACGCTGGAGGCTCTGCTCTAGGAAACTGTCGTACTGCCGCGCAACACGATTGAAATACGCACCGGTTCCGATAAAACCACGACCTGCTGCCTGCGGTTCGTTTTGGCTAATCTCAGTGGTTTGCTTGCTGTAGCCTTCCGTATTCAGGTTCGCAATATTATTCGACACAGTCGACAACGCGCGCTGATAAACGTTAATGCCTGAAGCACCAATCGATAACAGATCGGTCATGCATCACCCCCAGGCATCAAGGAGCGGTTGCGATTTAATAAAAATTGTTGGGTTGCCCCTTTAGGAAGTTGAAATCCATCCGATCCATTGACCAGAGGAAGTCCATTTGCGTTCTGCCCGTCCAGTAAAAATTTTTCGCCTTCATTTGACTGAATGGCCTGTTGTCCGCGGCGAATGAAATCTTCAATCATTTGTGCAAGACCTGTTGAGCCACGCTCACTCATCGCCATGACAATTTGCTGGTCATACATCTGCTCAAAGGTTTCGGTCGCTTGCGAGTCAAACAGCCCACCCTTCGGCGTTGCGTCGCGCATCGACTTCAACATCATCTGCAAGAACAACGCTTCGAACTGTTGCGCGGATTTCTTGATCGCCGCATCGTTCGTTGGATCTTTGGCTGCATCTGCTTTGAGAGAACCCAATCCTGCGAAGTCGAAGGTTGATGTGGGACCGTTTGACGAGATCATCAGATCACCACCAGTTCCGCACGCAAACTACCTGAGGATTTGAGCGCCTCAAGAATTGCAATGAGCGAAGACGGTGTCGCGCCGGTTTGATTCACGGCATCGACGATGTCACGTAAATCGACTCCAGGCTGGAACAAGAACATTTTGTTATTCGGTTCGTCAATGGTGACATCGGCATTTTGGAACTCAACCGTCTCCCCTGCATCTGCAAAAGGATTTGGCTGGCTCACTTCATTGGTCGCCGCCACAGTCACCGTGATCGGCCCATGGGTCACAGCGGCCGCAGTGACACGCACATTTCGACTGATCACGACTGTTCCGGTGCGGCTATTGACGACAATTTTTGCCGACGGATCGCCAGGCACGACATCGAGGTTCTCGACGAGCGAGAGGAACGAGACGCGTTGGTTTGGATCGGTTGGCGCGCGCACGGCAACAGACACACCGTCAAGCGCATTCGCAGTCCCTTGCCCAAAGACTTGATTGACCTTGTCGACAATTTCTTTCGCTGTTGTGAAATCGCCATTACGTACATTCAGGACAATATAGTCCGAGCGATTAAACGGTGATTCGATCATGCGTTCGACCATGGCGCCATTTGGGATTCGGCCGGCTGTTGGCACACCAATGGTGATTTCATCGCCGGCGGCGTTGACCTCAACTCCAGTTGAAGTCAGGGCACCCTGAGCAATCGCGTAGACTTCACCGTCAATACCGCGAAGTCGTGTCATGATCAAAGTACCACCGCGCAGCGATTCTGCTGCGCCAATTGTAGACACATTGATATCGATCGTTTGCCCAGGCTTTGCGAATGCTGGAAGTTCGGCTGTCAC
>JAGYIK010000158.1 GCA_018402605.1 Litorivicinus sp.
CTCAGGCGATTGTGTCAATAGATTTTCTTGCCAACGGCGCGTGGCCCTCTACAATGGAGCGCTCGTCTTTTTGAAGCTGTGATAACCCCATGCGCCTATCTGATCTGAACATCGAAAACTACGAAGTGGTCATTACACCGGCCGCGCTCAAGCAGGAATTGCCACTGCCCGAATCCACCCGGCAGTTGGTCTCTGAGTCGCGCCAAACGGTAAAGAACATTCTCGACGGCAAGGACAAGCGTTTGTTTATCGTCGTCGGCCCCTGTTCTATTCACGACCCTGAGCTCGCACTCGAATACGCCCGTCGCCTCAAGGCACTGGCAAAGCAAGTAGAGAACGAGTTGTTCGTCATTATGCGGGTATATTTTGAGAAGCCGCGGACCACTGTGGGCTGGAAAGGTCTCATTAATGACCCGATGCTCAATGGCAGCTTTGATATCGAAAAAGGTTTGCGAATCGCACGTAAACTATTGATTGATTTGAGTGAAATTGGGCTCCCACTTGCCACCGAGGCGCTGGATCCGATTTCACCCCAGTATTTGCAAGACACCATTACATGGACTGCGATTGGCGCACGGACCACCGAGTCACAAACACACCGTGAGATGAGCTCAGGCCTGTCATCACCGGTTGGGTTCAAAAACGGCACCGATGGCTCGCTCGATGTTGCTGTCAATGCGATGAAGTCCGTCACGCATGGGCACGCTTTTCTCGGAATTAATCCCGATGGACAGGTGGCAATCACGCGAACACGAGGAAATGCATACGGACACGTGGTGTTGCGCGGCGGTGGCGGCAAGCCCAATTATGATTCTGTGAGTGTCGCCCTATGTGAACAAGCGCTTGATAAAGCCGGACTCGCAAAAAACATTGTCGTTGATTGTTCGCATGCCAATTCGAACAAAGATCACAATGTGCAACCGCTGGTACTGGATGACATCGCGCACCAAATTCGAGACGGCAATACCTCTATCTGCGGTGTGATGATCGAGTCCAACATCAATGAGGGCAACCAGAACATTCCAGACGATTTGAGCCAGTTGAAATATGGCGTCTCGGTGACCGATGCCTGTATCAGCTGGGAAACTACTGAGAAAGCATTGGTGAAATTTGCCGTAGGTCTCAAAGACGCCCTACCTGCCCGCCGCGGATAACTCAGAGCGCCGGGTTCGCACCCGGCATCAAAAACTCTACATCCGAGGTGTGTGCGGCCTGCATCATGTGAACAGCCATTTGACGTACTGGCTTGCCACCAAAAATGACTTGGTACAGCGCATCGAGTATTGGCATTACAATCCCAAACTCCTCACAGCGGGCATGCACTAAACGAAGCGTATTCACCCCCTCTGCGACCTGCCCCAGTTGTGCCTCGGCTGCATCCAGTGACAAACCCTCGGCCAGCGCACGTCCCACACGAAAATTTCGAGACAACGGCGAGACACTGGTCACATACAGATCGCCAACACCGGCGAGACCCAGGAAACTCAGAGGATTACCGCCCATCTTGCTGGAGAGGCGAGACATCTCTGCTAAGGCACGTGTAATCAACAACGCCTTGGTGTTCTCGCCAACACCCAAGCCATCGGCCAGGCCCGCCGCAATCGCATAGATGTTTTTCAGTGCGCCACCGATTTCAACGCTAATTAGATCCTCTGAGCTGTACAACCGAAAATACCGTGTTGCAAAGGCAGTCCGTGCAAGCTCACGAACTCGCGGGTCACGACTGGCGACCACAGACGCAGTCAAATGACGACGTGCGATTTCATGCGCCAAGTTGGGGCCCGAAAGCACACCAATCGGGTTGTTGGGCAAGTGCTCTGAGATCACTTGGCTCATCAATAAAAAACCTGCTTGCCGAATGCCTTTCGTGGTCGATAATAATGCGATACTCGGGTCAATCAGCGTTGCAAGACGTTCACAGACTGCGTCCATTGATTTCGATGGAACAGAGAGCAGGATCAGTTCAGCACCGGCAACCGCATGACTCAGATCATCGGTCGCCGTCACACTCTCATGCAACTCAAGCTCTGGATGATATTGGGGGTTCCGATGTGTTTGGTTAATCGCCACAATCAGCTCCGGATTTCGTGCATACAACCGCACGTCGCACGCGTTGTGCGCAGCGACATCCGCCAGAACTGTTCCAAAACTCCCTGCCCCGATCACGGCGACACGCATAGTCTCTCCTAAATTATGAACTGCAGCTCAAGTGCAGCGGCTCATCGATTCTGGGCGCCTGCCCTCCCAACTCTTGAGCGATGGCAGGCAAATGCGCCAATCCTTGCCCAATCGCCTCACGCAACGCAATCACATCGGCATTGATTCCGGTGTTGGCGCGGTCAATCACCGACTGCAGCAGCCAGTGGCTCAACAGCCAACGAGGTGCGATCTGCATTGCTTCCTGATGCCGAGCAGGCTCCGATTCAGCTGACCACTGCGCATACAGCGCAGTCCAGGATGAGCCAAGCGCGGCTTGAGAACTCAATTGGAAATCTCCACCGGACAAGAGACCGTAAAAACTCTCCGGGTAGAACGCTCCAGGAGTTGTAAAGGTTT
>JAGYIK010000159.1 GCA_018402605.1 Litorivicinus sp.
GGGAACATAAACCGCAGGTCGTCTTCCCCTCGGGTACCACCCGCTTTACCGTGGAATAGGTATCGCGCTCAATGACATAAAATGGCACGCACTTGTCTACCATATAGGCTGGCAACACATGCTCAGGGAACCCAGGCTGCTTCTGATCGAGATTCACGGCGATCAAATCAAATGAAACAGGGGCTGACTTTTGCAACGAGATGAGCATCTCAAGGAGGGTGTAACTGTCCTTACCACCGGACAGACAGACCATGACCTTGTCACCCTCTTCAATCATCTTGTAATCGGCGATTGCTTGACCGGTGAGGCGCCGCAAACGTTGTTGGCGCTTACCCCGCTCATGGGCTATCGAATCGTTTGCTCGGGTCACTTTGCTCGCTTCAATTTCACGTAAGCCATCGCCACTGTCGTTGCATCGCCGAGAGCGGTGTGGCGGCCAAACACAGGCACATTCAAATCCTCAAGTATCTCCTCAAAGCCCAAGTGTGGGACAGCGTCCGGCCGATACTTCACCACCGATTTCCGGTACACATCAGCCAAATCAATCACGTGGTTTGGCAATGAAAACCCAAGCATCGGCTTGGTATACCGATCAAGGAACTTCAAGTCGAATTGAATATTATACCCAAGGATGGGTCGATTCCCGACAAATTCCAACAACGCCATGACAGCGGTTTCAATATCCACGGCCTCATCCAGATCCTGCTTGCGGATCCTGTGTATTCGAATCGAGTCCTCAGACAAACGCTCCCTGTGATCGATCATGGCTTCAAAGGCATCGCCGGTTTTCACCTGACGCCCCTCGATGCGCACAGCTGCAATGGAAATCACCTCATCGAGCTTTGGATCGAGCCCGGTGGTTTCACAATCAAGTGATATGACATCCGACCCGCTATAGGGCTCAAACAGATGTTTGAAATCTGAATGCCGGTTCTTGAAGCGATCTGCGAGCCGAATCAACGCACGTGACAGCATGGTTATCCCCTAATGTGTAACTCAAGAGCCAGCCACTCTTTAAACTCTTTGATGACGTGCAGGGCTTCCCGGAGCAAATCGCGATCCAGACGATTGAGTGCTTTCACCGCAATACGATTGTGGGTGACTTGAGACCCATCGTCGGTACCAGCCGCCTCAAGCTGAGCCAACTGAGTTTGCAATCTGAGCTGCATGAACAGTGACAAAGCACTCTCCAGATTCTTACCCAGCCGCTCATGGATCGCACCGATTTCAACCAATTCCTCGATACGCCGATAGGTATTGGTCTGTCGCACACGATATTTTAGAGCGAGCGAACGGATCCCATGCACCAGCGGAAACACCCCGCCTTTCTTCACATCGAGTCCCTCACCGTCGCTACGAACATTACCAAACAGGGTCAAGGGCACGGCAAAGTTCATCACCGGTCGCGCAAAATGCGCGAGAAAGATGTCATTACCTCGCATGTGATCATGAGCCCAGTGTGACAACTCATCGAAAATCTTCCGATTCCCTGCAACAAAGTGGCCATCCAGCGAGATGGCCATCTTCATCTGCGTCTCTTCGGTCATGTCGTGGACCCAACCGGTCATGGTGGCCTTCCAGTCCGAGACCGTCCGCGCCCACTCCGGATTACTCACCATGATGTTGCCGGGACACCGCGGGAATCCGATTGAGATCAAGTCCTCACTGAACTGATTGAGTTGTCGCTGGCGTTCCTCCAAAGGCCAATCAAAGCCATCTGCGATCATCAGAGCGTTGTCTTGGTCGGTCTTAACGATTTGCTCCCAACGTCCTTCAGAACCCAAGACGGTGAGTGCAGTGTGCTCTAGCACCTCGGCTGGCATCGAGATCTCGTAGAGCTTGGATACCAAGCGGCCATTGAGGGCCGCCAACAACTCCATCATGAAGCGAATCTTCACACCCTTGGCATTGAGCGTTCGAATCAGTGTATTGAGCGCTTTAGAGGCATCACGCAGGTCATTAACCGTTTTGGCCTTCTCAATTTGCACTCCCATCAGATGGGTTTGGCCGGTCAGATAACTGAGAATATCAGTCAATTCAGTGACGCCGATCACGCGGCCCTCGTCCAACACGACCACGCGCTTAATGTGCTTTCGAGTCATGACGATCAGTGCGTTAAACAAGAACTCATTCGCATCACAGGTAATCAGATCGGGAATGGCAATCTCACCGATGGCTAAATCCGGTGACTTGCCGTGCAAGGCCAGCGCATCCAACAGGTCGGTTCCTGTGACCAGTCCATACTTGCTCGCACAGGTCTCACAGTCGACCAGCACACAATCAATGTGCGCCTGGCGCATCAGTGCCACCACCTCAGAGAGTGGAAGATCGGGTGGCACAATTAAGGGGGCACGCATGACCGAATCGCGGATCCGCACGAGACTGAAGTCATCCGCCCCAGCTGGAACCTGCATGCGGTTCCGCTGCTTTTCCATCGTGGCGAGACCCTTATGGAAAAAATGACGGAACTCTGGGTTCTCATGCACCAGATCGATAAAGGTCCGCGCCGGAACCAAGTGACAAATGCACTCCTCGAACGCCTGATATTTGTC
>JAGYIK010000016.1 GCA_018402605.1 Litorivicinus sp.
GAACTAATCCAGCCTGGCAGCCGTGTACGCTACATTTCATTGTTTGCGGGTGAGCGCTCTGGTGCATTTCAAAAGCGGGTGGAGCCAACGCTTGATATCAGTCAGCGTATTTCCGGGGTCGTTGATGGGCGTCCAGAGGTCGGTGGCGCTTTAACGCGTGCAACCACCTACCTGTCACTTGCTGGCCTTCTGACGGTGCTGCTGTCGGGAGCCGCGATTGCGATGACGGCATCCCGTTGGGCTGAAGATCATATTGGTGATAGCGCGCTATTTCGGACCTTCGGTTTGAGTGGATTTGAGAGTGTGCGTATTTTTGCTACCGAGCTCTGTGTGCTCGGATTGGTCGCGAGTGGGGTCGGAGTTGCGATCGGCTATCTGATTCAACTGCTGTTGGTCGATACCATTGCTGGCATGTTGACGATCGCACTACCTGCACCGAGCGGATACCCGGCGGCCCTCGGATTTTTAACTGGTTTTGTTATTTTGTTCGGCTTTGCCACGCCTGCATTGGCGCTGTTGGGAAAGGTCCCGCCCATTCGCGTGCTGAAACGGGACTTTGCGATTGGCGGGTTGGGACGGATGACCCGGTATGGTCTTGCGATTTCCGCATTAGGGCTGCTTGGCTATCTGTACAGCCGGGATCTCCTACTCACGCTTGGGGTGACCTTGGCTGTGGCGTTTCTGTTCCTCTTGGTCATGGTGCTCGGGCGGCTGGTGATCCGGTCGTTTGCTGTATTTGAACGCTTGGGGCCTGCGTGGCGTTTTGGCATGCAACAGCTGGTGCGTGATCCGAGTGCCTCAGGGGGTCAGTTGATGGCCTTTGCATTCACCGCCTTAGCCATTGCGATGGTTGCCTTGATTCGGTTTGATCTGATTGAGACCTGGGAAAGCCAGGTGCCGAAGGATGCGCCAAATACCTTTGCATTGAATATTACGGTTGAGGACTCACAAGCCTTCACAGACACGGTCAACGCGCTTGGTGGCGAGAGTGCACCTCTGTATCCGATCGTGCGTGGCCGCTTGGAGACCGTCAACGACATACCTCTCGTTGAACACCTCAATAATGTGGAGCCACCAGGTTCTGTGCGGCGGGAACTGAGTTTGACTGAAGCTTCAGTGCTCGGCCGAGACAATGTCGTGGACAGAGGACGTTGGTTCACAGCGGATGATGAGCCTGGCTTGGTGACAGTGGAGTCGAAACTCTTTGAAGAGCTGGATTTGCGATTGGGCGATCGACTGAGCTATCAAATTGGACCGGATCTGATTGAAGCAACGGTGATCGGGACACGGGCCGTGCAGTGGGAGTCCATGTTGCCGAATTTCTTTATGATTTTCTCGAGGGGCACCCTGACTCCATTTGAGTCGACACAGCTGACCAGCTTGAGTTTGCCCAATCCCACCGCGGATACGACGGCGATTGCAGCTGAATTCCGTCAAGTTACTTTACTGTCGATGGATGCGATCCTTGATCAGGTGCGCTCGATTTTGGCGCGCGTGTCGCAGGCTGTGAGCGTGGTGCTGTATTTCGTGCTGGTCGGGGGCGTTTTGGTCTTGGCTGCCAGTATCCAAACCTCGCTTCCCGAGCGCCGCAGGGAGTCTGCGATTCTCAGAAGCTTGGGTGGATCCGATCGACTGTTGTCGCAGTCGCAGTGGGCTGAGTTTTTGACTTTGGGTCTGGTGAGTGGGTTTTTGGCGGCCATCGGCACGGAATTGCTGGGTTGGTTGGTGTACACACAAATATTTAATTTGGAGTGGCGCACCTTATGGCAAGTCTGGCTCATCTTGCCCGTTGCGAACGGTATTTTGGTTGGTACGATTGGACGCTGGTCGGCTCGGCAAGCGCGGCAGTTATCGCCTGCGAGCCTGTTAAAGATTTCAGAGACTTAGGAAAAAGACGATGCGGTATGCGCCGATTTTAGTGGCTGTGATGCTGGCTGGACTGGTGGCCTGGCCGTTTGTTCGCAACATGACAGGAACAGAACCACAGGGGATGCCAGGGGCTCGTATCGGTGGGCACTTTACCCTTGAGACGATCACTGGCCCGCTCGATACGGCAACGCTGGATAGCGATCTTAAGATGATTTTTTTTGGTTACACCTACTGTCCTGATGTGTGTCCTGTGGAGTTGGCAAAGGCGGCGCAAGTCATGCAGTCCTTGGGTGACGATGCAGAACGTGTATCGGTGATTTTTGTGACCGTCGATCCGCGTCGAGACACCGCCGAAGCAGTCAATGCCTATGCCAAGGCCTTTCACCCGCGATTTATCGGTGTCACAGGGGATGACGAGCGGATTCGTGACGTGATGCGACAGTATCAGGTGTACGCGCAAAAGGTTGGCGAGGGCGTGAACTACACGGTTGACCACACGTCGCGCACCTATGTGGTGGATCGGGATGCGAAGCTGATGGCGCTCTTTGCGATGGATACCGAAGTGCCGGCAATGGTGGAGCAGATTCGACGCTTTCTTTGATTAGGATCATAGCTTTTAGGTGTAATCGCGACGATTGTCGTATTGGGTGAGAGCGGAAGACCCATAACACTCAAATAATAAGTTTAAATGTGAAGGAGACTCTATGAGCGATTCCAAGCTATACCCGGTTTACCCCGAGATTGCCGCCAATGCGTGGGCCGATGAAGCCACTTATGAGGCGATGTACCGTCAATCCATCGAAGATCCAGATGCGTTCTGGGGTGAACAGGCGAAGCGCTTGGATTGGATGACTTTCCCCACGAAGATCAAAAATACGTCATTTGCGCCCGGCAATGTGGACATCCGTTGGTATGAAGACGGTGTGTTAAACGTGGCCGCTAACTGCTTGGATCGTCATTTGGCGACCCGCGGTGATCAGACGGCCATCATTTGGGAAGGTGATGATCCGAACGCAGATGAGCACATCACCTATCGCGATCTTTATGAGCGGGTGTGTCGCTTCTCCAATGCGCTGCGCGCTGAAGGGGTTAAAAAAGGCGACGTTGTGACGCTCTACATGCCGATGATTCCTGAGGCCGCGGTCGCCATGTTGGCCTGTGCTCGCATTGGTGCAGTCCATTCCATTGTGTTTGGTGGCTTTTCTCCTGATGCCCTGGCTGTGCGTGTCGAGGAGTCGGGATCAAAAATGATCATTACTGCAGATGAAGGTCGCCGTGGTGGCCGCTCTGTTGCTCTGAAGTCGAACGTGGATAAGGCCATGGGGCTTGATGCCTGTCAGGGTGTCGAGAAAGTGGTTGTGGTCAAGTGCACAGGCGGTGACGTACCGATGTTCCCGAAAGACATCTGGTTCCATGAAATCTGCGCCAACCAACCTGCAGAGGCTGCCCCTGAGCCCATGAACGCGGAAGATCCGCTCTTTATTTTGTACACATCGGGGTCAACCGGTAAGCCAAAGGGCTTGAAACACACCACCGGTGGCTATTTGGTTTATACCTCACTCACACATCAGTACGTGTTTGACTACAAAGATGGTGATGTGTACTGGTGTACCGCAGATGTGGGTTGGATTACCGGCCACTCGTATATTGTTTATGGTCCGCTCGCAAATGGCGCAACCACACTGATGTTTGAGGGTGTGCCAACCTACCCCGATGCATCGCGTTTTGGTCGCGTGATCGAAAAACACAAGGTCAATCAGTTCTACACGGCGCCAACAGCAATTCGTTCATTGATGGCAAAGGGCGATGACGTGTTCGGCGACTCGGACTTGTCATCACTGCGTATTTTGGGATCCGTTGGTGAGCCGATTAATCCTGAGGCTTGGACGTGGTATCACCGAATCATCGGTCAAGGTCGATGCCCGATAGTGGATACCTGGTGGCAAACCGAGACAGGCGGCATCATGATTGTGCCATTGCCCGGGGCAACAGCAGCTAAGCCAGGTTCTGCGACACGTCCATTCTTTGGCGTGCAGCCAGCACTCGTCGATGCGGAAGGCAATATCCTGGAGGGTGCGACCGACGGTAATTTGGTTCTGATGGACTCCTGGCCTTCATCGGGTCGCAGTTGCTGGGGCGACCATGAGCGCTTCGAGCAAACCTACTTCTCGACTTTCCCGAATCGCTATTTCACCGGCGATGGTGCACGGCGTGACGAGGACGGGTATTACTGGATCACGGGGCGTGTCGATGACGTCCTCAATGTCTCAGGGCACCGAATGGGGACTGCTGAAATTGAGTCTGCGATGGTCTCACATGATGCTGTGGCCGAGGCGGCAGTGGTTGGCTATCCGCATGACATCAAGGGTGAGGGAATCTACGTCTACGTCACGCTGCAAGAAGGCTTTGAGCCAACTGAAGAGCTTCGTGCGGAGCTTCGCAATCACGTGCGTCAAGAGATTGGTCCGATCGCGTCGCCTGATTTTATTCAGTGGGCGCCGGGTCTGCCGAAAACGCGTTCAGGAAAAATCATGCGACGGATTCTGCGTAAGATTGCTGCGAATGAATATGAAGCCTTGGGTGATACCTCAACGCTTGCGGATCCATCCGTGGTCGATGAGTTGATCGGGAATCGCATGAATCGTTCTTGATTTTGCGGGTATGGCGTGAACCTGCAGTGGCCGCACTGTAGGTCTTTTTTTGTTCAGCCTAAATGCTTACATGCATAATTTTCGCAATCTTCCAGAGTTTTGGTATTGTAGAGCGTCATGTTGTAACGGACTTACATTATGCATCACAGCAAAATCGTGATCGCGGACGATCATCCCTTGTTCCGGGCTGCATTGAAACAGGCCGTCACCAAAGCTTCCAAGCAGTGCGAAATTGTCGAAGTGTCCTCAATGGCCGAGTTGCAAGACGCGGCCTCTGAGCACAATGACGCTGATCTCGTGTTGCTCGATCTCACCATGCCTGGTGCCAGTGGATTCTCAAGCCTCGTGTATCTCAAAGGTCAAAGTCCCGAGATGCCTGTCGTGGTTGTCTCTGGTAATGAAGATCACAATGTCATCAAACGTTCGATTGAATATGGGGCGTTGGGATTTATCCCAAAAAGCGTGTCATTAGAGACCATGGTCGAGGCGATTGTTGCTGCCTTGGAAGGCGAAGCCTGGATTCCGGAAGACGTGAATCTGGATGAGCCTGTGGTGGATGACAAAGAAGCGAAAATTGCCGAAGGCATTGCGTCACTGACCCCACAACAATTCCGAGTGCTGGTGATGCTGATGCAGGGGCTCTTAAATAAGCAAATCGCTTACGAGTTGGATGTGAGTGAAGCCACTGTCAAGGCGCACGTCACGGCCATTTTGCGTAAACTGAAAGTGCACTCGCGGACCCAGGCCGTGATTGCGGCCCGGTCTTTGGATCTGGATTCACTGTCCAGCTGAGTCTTGGTGGGGGTTCCAACCACCTAAATCACGCCACCGATTGACGATCGCGCAGAACAGTTGCGCGGTCAGATTGGCGTCATAGCGCGCTGAATGGGCTTCTTCATGATCAAACGCCAATCCGGCTGCATCACAGGCGCGCGCGAGGACAGTCTGGCCAAAAGCCAGTCCACCGAGGGTGGCTGTGTCAAAGCACGAAAATGGATGAAACGGCGCGCGTTTGATGCCGCTTCGGGCAATCGCCTGATTGAGAAACCCCAAATCAAAGTGCGCATTGTGTCCAACCAAGACAGCACGGTTGCAGCCGTGATGTTTAATGGCATCGCGGATCGGTTTGAACATCCGCGCTAGAGCATCTTTTTCATCTTCCGCCATGCGTAGTGGATGGAAGGGGTCGATCCCAGTGAATTCCAGTGCGGCGGGCTCGAGATTGGCGCCCTCAAAGGGTTTGATGTGGGCATGCACTTCATCTCTGATGTACAAGGTGCCCTCGTCATCCATATCTAGGATCACCATGGCGAGCTCGAGTAATGCATCGGTTTCACAGTTAAAGCCGCCGGTTTCAAGATCAACCACAATGGGTAAGAAGCCACGGAAGCGTTCGCCAAGTCGCGTTTTCTTTTTGGGTTTACTGGGTTCGGTTGGTGTCTCGTCGTTGATGACGTCGGGTTCGATCACGCAATGCTCCAAGTGAGGGTCTCACCACCACGGAGCAGGCGAACTTCGGTGTCGCCAAAGGGACGACTCATGGGCACAACGGAAGGCCGTTTCTCGAGCGTGATGGTGCCAGAGTTCACGGGCAGGCGGTAAAACGCAGGTCCAAACAGGCTAGCAAAGCCCTCCAGGCGATCCAGTCGCCCGGCAGCTTCGAATACCTCAGCATAGAGCTCAAGTGCGTGGGGCGCGGTGTAACAGCCAGCACAACCACAATCCGATTCTTTGTCACCCACTGCATGGGGCGCCGAATCGGTGCCCAGAAAAAACTGCGGCAACCCAGATGTTGCGGCCTCGACGAGTGCGTCACGATGCAGGCTACGTTTGAGGATCGGGAGGCAGTACAGATGCGGTCGAATCCCGCCGGCCAGCATGTCGTTTCGATCATAAATGAGGTGGTGTGCGGTGATGGTGGCACCCATCTCTGGGTGCGCTTTAACAAAATCGACTGAGTCTTTTGTGGTGATGTGCTCAAGAACCACCCGGAGTGTTGGGATGCGCTGCATGAGCGGTGCCAGGATCGTCTCGATAAAGACCGCCTCACGATCGAAAATATCGATTTCGCGTTCGGTGACTTCGCCATGGACAAGAAGCGGGAGACCATACTGAGCCATGGCTTCCAAGGTTGGCATCATCCCGTCGAGCGACTTCACACCGGAATCTGAGTTGGTTGTCGCACCCTTGGGATAGAGTTTGACGCCATGGATGAAGTCGGTCTCAGATGCGGCCTTGATGGTCTGAGGCGAGAGATCTGGGGTGAGGTATAGTGTCATCAGTGGCTCAAAATGCAGGCCCTCGGGCACTGCGCTCAAGATCCGGTCGCGATAGGCTTTGGCGGCCTCCACTGAAGCCACAGGTGGCTTCAAGTTCGGCATGACGATGGCACGCGCGAAGCTTTGAGCAGTGTCTGGAACGGTAGTTTCCAGTACTGAGCCATCGCGCAGATGCAGATGCCAATCGTCGGGTTGGATCAAAGTCAGTCGCACATCAATGTCCTCTTTTCATGTCTGGATTGTAGAGGAATCTGTCCTGACTCGCCTCAGTTGTGGTGTGATTTCTTGCGTCTTTCGCATGCATGGATTCTGTTTGCCGAGACTCCTCTGGTACACTTTCCGGTCTTATTTTCCTTTCATTGTTAGGGTTTCTTTGATGTCAGAGATCAACAAAGTCGTATTGGCCTATTCCGGTGGTTTAGATACCAGTGTCATTGTGCGTTGGTTGCAAGAGACCTATGGCTGCGAGGTGGTGACCTTCACGGCCGATTTGGGGCAGGGTGAAGAGGTCGAGCCGGCACGCGCCAAGGCGCAAGCTTTGGGCGTGAAAGAGATCTACATCGAGGATCTGCGCGAAGAATTTGTCGGTCAGTATGTGTTCCCAATGTTCCGTGCCAATACGATCTATGAAGGCGAGTATTTGCTCGGCACCTCCATCGCACGCCCATTGATTGCGAAGCGATTGGTTGAGATTGCCGAAGAAACAGGCGCGGATGCCATCAGCCACGGCGCCACTGGGAAGGGTAATGATCAGGTGCGGTTTGAGCTCGGTGCCTATGCGTTAAATCCGTCGGTGAAGGTGATTGCACCCTGGCGTGAATGGGATTTGACCTCTCGGGAGACGCTGTTGGCCTATTGTGAGCACCACAATATTCCGGTTGAGCAAAAGCGAGGCACCAAGTCACCCTATTCGATGGATGCGAATTTACTGCACATCAGTTACGAGGGGGCTGTGCTGGAGGATCCCTGGGCAGAGCCTGAAGACGATATGTGGCGCTGGTCTGTCTCGCCAGAGGCGGCACCAGATCAGGCGGAGACGCTGGTCATCGGTTTTCAAGGCGGCGATCCGGTGAGTCTTAATGGCGAATCCATGTCACCGGCGACCTTGTTGGCCAAACTCAACCAGATCGGTGGGGCGCATGGGATTGGTCGCTTGGACATCGTTGAGAATCGCTACGTGGGCATGAAATCACGCGGGTGTTACGAAACTCCCGGCGGAACCATCCTCTTGAAGGCGCACCGCGCACTTGAGTCGATTACCCTGGATCGGGAAGTCGCACACTTCAAAGACAGTCTGATCTCGCGCTATGCGGATTTGGTCTACAACGGTTACTGGTGGTCGCCCGAGCGTTTGATGATGCAGGCATCGATTGATGCCTCACAAACCGTGGTCAATGGTGAAGTACGTTTGAAATTATACAAAGGCTCAGTGATGGTGACCGGCCGTCGATCGGATCAGTCCCTGTTCGATGAGGCGATTGCCACCTTTGAAGACGATGCGGGTGCATACAATCAAAAAGATGCGGAAGGCTTTATCAAGCTCAATGCGTTGCGTCTCCGGACTGCCGCGAAAAAAGGCCGTTCACTGCGTTAAAGACCCACCTTCGCTTTGTATTCGCAGAGGTCGGAGATCAGACAGTTTCCACAGTCTGGTTTCCGCGCTTTGCACACGTAGCGTCCATGCAGAATCAACCAATGATGCGCATCCTGTAAGAACTCTTTCGGGATGCGACGCACCAATCGATCCTCGACCTCACGGACGTCTTTGCCCGGCGCAATGCGGGTTCGATTGGCGACCCGGAAGATGTGTGTGTCGACAGCCATGGTCGGTTCACCAAAGGCGGTGTTTAAGACCACATTTGCAGTTTTGCGACCGACGCCAGGCAGTGCCTCCAGTGCGTCGCGGGTTCTTGGAACCTCGCCGCCATGGTGTTCGATCAACAGCAAACAGGTTTTCATCACGTGCTCGGCTTTGGAGTTAAATAAACCAATGGTTTTGATGCACTCTTTGACCCCGTCAAGACCGAGCGCCAACATGGCCTCAGGGGTGTTGGCCTTGGCGAATAGTTTTCGTGTGGCCAGATTGACCGAGACATCCGTGGCCTGAGCGGACAACAGGACTGCAATGACCAGTTCAAAGGGCGTGCTCCATTCCAATTCCGTGGTGGGATGGGGGTTTTGCTCCCGCAGTCTTGAGAAGATGGCGTGGCGTATATCGGCGTTCATGAGATCTCTCCCGTGGTGCGGACGCGTCGGCTCGTGAAATCAGCGCTTGGTTCGATCTGGCGCTTGGTCTGCACAAACGACTGAATGACGCGATGCAATGCCACAAGAAGGCCAAGTGCAATAAATGCACCGGGTGGCAAAGCGGCCAGAATCAATGTGTCCGCGAGCGCTTCGCGGATGACGCCAAGTGCGACCAAGACCAATAAAAAACCAATACCCTGAGCCAATCCATCCAGGGTGCTGACCAGCAAACCTTCACGCCGAGCCAGTGCTTCAGCCCGTCCGAGAATAAGGCAGTTGGTCACGATCAGCGGGAGGAAGATGCCAAGCGATTGATAGAGCGGATAGTGCAGTGCTTGCACTAGGAGCTCAGCGCAGGTGGTCAGCGCGGCGATGACGAGAACAAACACCGGTAAACGAATGGGATCTGGGACCAATGTGCGAATCAGGCTAATGGATGCGTTCGATAGGACCAAGACAAAGAGTGTCGCGAGGCCAAGGCCGAGCGCATTTTCAAAGGTATTGGAGACCGCAAGTAACGGGCAAAGACCTAAAAGTTGCACAAGACCCGGGTTTTGCGTCCAAAGACCCTGTGCCCAGATTGACTTCAGACTCATGGCAACCACTCCATACTCAGATCTTGCTGATCCAAAAAGGCCATCGCCGAGGCGACAGCCGTGACCACAGCACGTGGTGTGATTGTCGCGCCCGTGAAGCTGTCGAATTGACCCCCATCAGGGCGCACAGCCCAGTCGGCTGGCGCGAGATCACCAAAACGGAGCCCATTGAAGCTTAAAATCCAATCGCTTTTGGCGAGATCAATACGATCCCCCAAGCCCGGCGTCTCACGGTGTTCGATTGTACGAAGGCCGACAATGCGGCCGGCTTGGTCGATTGCCATGAGCAGTTTGATGCGGCCGCTGTAGCCATCATCCGTGGTGACAGGAACCACCATACCCACCCATTGGTTGCCATTGAGGATCGGCGTAATCAGTGTGCCTTGGCCGAGACTGTCCGGTGGTGTCTCAGGCCACTGCACTGGAGTCGGCTGGCCGAGTGCCCCGGCATCGAGCAGTGGAGCGGCCAATGCATACAGTGCATCAAGCCGCTTTCTTCCTGCGCAGCTCCTCGATCATCGGCGCTGTCCGCATAGACGAACGCCGACGATTAGACTGGCTGATGCAGCCGAAGAGAGCCAAACGCCAAGTCATGTGCCCCCGCTACCTTGGTGATGGCGGCCGAGCGTCCAGATGCGGGGTCTGGTAATGGTCAACCTCCGCGGGGAGCCGCGAAGTTCATCAATAAGACCGCAAAGGCGATGGCGTCGGGGGTACTGTCCGTATGTGCGGGATGAGGTAGGTGAGCACCCCACGCCAATACCAAACCAAAGTCGCCCACGGGGACTGGTTGCACCTGAGACGGGATCAGCGATGAAAAAATGCGGCGAATACAGTGGCTCCAGCCGTCATGTGCACCCATACCGGAGTACCGGTATCCGGATCAAATGCGAAAAAATGCAGCCATGACTGCGAGTCCCGCTAAACAACCCACTGGTGCATGCCAAGTCATCACGCGGCGCGATAAAAAGCCACAGTCCACCGGCGAGGTAAGCGAGCATCACCATTCAACACCCGCTATCAGACCAAGCGTTGGCTAGCAGGGGATGGCTGGCGATTTCACCGCGGTGAGGGCCTCGAAGCCGTTTCTGGTACAAGGACAAGGCGGTTGCCCCTGTTGCGCCATCGGGTCGTTCGCCGACAAATGCCATGCGATCGCCTCCGAAACACCGGGCGGATTCAGTGGATCAATCCAGAGCGTGGTCATCGAGATGGGCGCAGAAATCAGCACCAAGCAATACGCCAGCATCGCCGGGTTCAGCGGATTTTGGCCAAGTCCCCGTAGAGATGTTTGCCCAGCAAGATCCCTGTTGCGACGGTCACCGCAATCAGCCACCAGGGTGATGCCGGTGGTAGAGAAAGCGCAATCAGCCAACCTGTGGGCAGTGAGTGATCGCTCAGACGCATCAAAATAGGACGCTTCCTGAGCCACAAACAGAGGCTCGGATGCCCAGGCTACGATGCTCGCCATGGCGACGTTCAGAAATACACCCGGTCCATACACCCAGCCTGCGACACACACTTGGGATCAGGGCCAACAAGACCTGTGCCATGACCCCGATGTTGATTGGTTTGATGGTGTCCATCCGTTGTGCTCCTCGCGCAACCGTCTCGCTTTCGCGAGCAGGTCGCCACTCTTCCACGACGGTCCTCGACGACGACGCTCTTGCTCCTCGGCTACGCGCACCATTCGCGCCTGCCGCGCCTCAAAGCGCTGGCGTGCTTGGTCGGGCGATCAGGGTCTGTCATTTCTCTCGGAGCTGTGCTCGGCCGCTTTGAAACCATGATGCCAGTGGAATATGAGTTTGGGCAGACGACATTACAAGCCGCGCACTCAATGCTGGAAGTCTGCTAGGACCCTCATGCGCTGCCGCGCCGATTGCATCGCAGCTCAGCATCTGAAAGTCGTTGTGGTTGAGTTGTACGGGGCACACTTCAGCACAGGCACCGCAACGAATACAGGGCTCAATTGGCTGCTGGATCGGTGGTCGAAGCAAAATACAGTTGGTTGTTTTGACCACGGGATGCGTCGGTCGAATGCAGTGGAAAGCCCATCATGGGCCCACCGATGGTTATTTGCCAATTTTGGCTGCGATCCAGACCCGTTTGATGCAGTAATAATGGAAACGGGTGTCCTGATTGAACGATGAGATCTCTGTGGCGTTGTTACCCGTTTCCCGTCACCGTGGATGATCCGATCTGTGATGGGTCGCCATCTAAACTCTGTGCTGGTGCAGCTAAGGTGCCGGGGTTATGCACTAAAATGCCGTGATCGACTGGATGCTGTTGGCTGGTGACTTCGATGGCGAGAGTGTCAACCAAATCAGCTGCCGTTCACCCCCGACGGATACTCGTGTTGGAACAACGACGATTTCGAAGTCATGCGATGCGTGGACGTCTTCGATGGCACTTTGAAGCGCGCTGAGCGCATTGGGTTTGTTGTCCTGGATACCGATCACGACTGTTTGATGCCAAGCGCGCTCGCAAGCGCAGTTGCACCCCGAATGACCCCATGTGGATCCAGTCGCATCAGTGTGTCGTCAGCTGTTAAGTAGGGTTCACACTCGGCAGCATTGATCACGAGGGTGTGAGTCCGTTTATCCACTTTCTGTGACTTGGAAATCCAGCACCGCCGAGCCCGACGATTCCAGTTGCCATGGCGCGTCTACGAATCGCAGCAGCATCCGGGGCTTGGAAGCGGGTCGAGAGTCAGTTTTCGCCCTCTTTGATCTGTCTGTATCTGGATACACGGACTGGCTGTTGACTCGGGTGAGGAGCGATGTGGCTCGATTGCCACGACCTGACCCGCGCGTGAGGCGGTGTGGATCAGACCACTGACGGTCTGGATAATCGCGTCCCCTGCGCGACGCGATCACCGACCGACACGAGCGCCTTCGCCGGCACCACCGCCGGAAAATGAATGGAAACAATAAGTGATCCGGCGTTGCAAATTGGTGCGCTGTTAGTTGCGTTGATTCCGCCTTGTGCATGTCTGGATGAAGAATCCCACCGATCAGCTCATGACTGTGGCGAACACGACACTCAGCCATGGGCGGGCTCCATCGACGGATTTGTGTCCGAACAGATGATTTTTGGGGCACTGGGTGTCCAAGCATCGGGCGCGGGAGCCCGTGGAATCATTTCGATGCAGTCGACTGGGCAGGGCGCAATGCACAGATCACAGCCAGTGCAGATCAGGCAACACTGTATGCAGGTTGAGCTTATTGCGCCGAGGATTGTGTCGACTGGGCAGGGTTGGGATGCACTTTCGTGCAGCCAATGCAGTCTTCTTCGATAATCACTGCGACCCGATCCACGGCGGCGGTTTCCGGGTCTGCATCGAGTGGCAGTGTCGCAACACCCAGCAACTCAGCGAGTCGATCGGACGGTCTTCACCGCCCGGGCACCGATTAATGGCTTCCGTGAGCAATCGCCTCGGCGTAGGGCCGACAGCCGGGATGCCCGCACTGGCCACACTGGGTTTGCGGTAAAACGGCGTCAATGGATTCAACCAGCGGATTACCATCGACCCGAAAGACGCGAACGGCAAAAAGCTGAGCAGTGCGCCCCCTGCCAGCGTCAGAGCGGTCAGTGCGAGCGCACCCATGGCTGGGATTTGCCCAACCCTCGGTCACAGCCGAATCATTCCAGAAAACCCATAAACGCGAGAGTCGCAAAGCCTGCGGTGATCAGCGTAATGATGCACCTTCAAAGGGTTTTTGGGATGTCCGCGAGCGTGAGGCGCTCGCGGACGCCGGAAAAGAGGATCAGAACCAATGAGAAACCAAGGGCGGCGCCTGCACTGCAAAATGCGGACTCAGTTAAGCTGTGCGCGCGGCTGGTATTCGGCGCGCGACCCCTAAGACTGCGCAGTTGGTGGTGATTATTAGGGGAAGGTAAATACCGAGTACGGTGTGCAAAAGCGGCGAGGTCTTTTCAGCGCCAGTTCCGTGAATTGACCGCCACAGCGATCGCGACAATAAAAAGCCACGTTTTCAGCCACATGGCCTCGAGCGGGATGAGCAACAGGTTTACGCGCATAGGCGACAACCGAGGAGAGCGTGAGCACAAAGGTTGTAGCCAATGACATCCCCATGGCGCTATCGAGTCGTGACGAGACGCCCATAAATGGGCAGAGGCCCAGAAACTGAACCAACACGAAGTTGTTCACAAGCGCCGCTGAAACAATGATCAGCCAAAGCTCGATCAAAAGGCCTCCTTGGCCAGCTCAGAATTGACAACGGCCTGTTGTTCAAGGAGCTTGTGAACGGGGCACTTATTTGCGATGACCAGCAAGCGCTCGCGCTCTTCAGGTGACAAATTGCCCTGAATTTTGATGGTGCGCTTGAAGTGATGACCATCTTGACTTGGGGTGTGGATGACTTCGGTCTCCACTTGGTCGAGCGCCATTTTTTTCATGTCGGCGTACATTCGCAGCGTCATATTGGTGCATGCGCCGAGCGCGGCTGCAACCAGTGCAAAGGGTGATGGCCCCAGATCTGTGCCTCCCATGGATTCCGGTTCATCCATGACAAACTGATGGCCATCGGTGTCGACACTATTGAAAAATCGACTGGTGCCTGCTTCAACAACTGAGGCTTGTGTGATGTGTTGCATATCCTATCGAATCCTTTGTCCTGGCGTGGCGCCCGTATCGGGCTCAAGTAAGTAGATCTCTTTTCCTCCTGGACCGGCGGCCAATACCATGCCTTCGGAGAGTCCAAATTTCATTTTCCGCGGTGCAAGATTGGCAATCATCACCGTGAGACGCCCAACCAAATCCTCAGGTTGGTAGGCCGCTTTGATTCCGCTGAAGACCTGGCGTGTCACACCGCCGCCGATATCCAGGGTGAGGCGCAGTAACTTATCCGCACCTTCGACCGGGGCGGCAGCCACAATTTTTGCCACTCGCAGGTCCACTTTGGCGAAGTCGTCGATCGAGCACTCCGGTGCGATGGCCTCGCTCTCCGTGTTGGCTTTGTCGCTGATTTGCTGCATTGGTGCGCTCGCTGTCTCATCGGGTTGGATCATGGCCTCCACATCGCGTATTTCGATCCGTGTAATCAGTGCGTCATAGGGCCGAATGGTGTGATTGACCAGGATCTGGTCGAGTGTGTCGTACCCAAGGCTTTGGACATTGAGGAACTGAGCCACTTTGCTTGCCAACATTGGCATCACAGGTTGCAAATACATGACGAGTATCCGAAACGCGTTGAGTGCCGTGGTGCAGATCGGCTGAACCGCTGCCAAGGTGTCGTCAGATTTGGCCAGTTGCCAAGGCGCCACCTCAGCAATCCATGCATTGACCTCGTCTGCCAGCGCCATAATGTCTCGAGTCGCTTTTGAAAATTCGCGGGCTTCAAATGCCGCCTGTATCTGCGGCGCTTTGGCTTGTATCCGCGTGACAAGTTCAGGGTTGGCCAGAGTTGATGCTAGTTGACCGTCAAATTTCTTATGGATGAATCCGGCCGTTCGACTGGCGATATTGACGAGTTTGCCAACAAGATCTGAATTGACCTTTTGCACAAAGTCCTCGAGCGAGAGATCGATGTCCTCAACGCGAGCCGAGAGCTTGGTCGCGAAATAATATCGCAGGTATTCGGGGTCGAGATGATCGAGATAAGTCCGTGCTTTGATGAATGTGCCTCGAGATTTGGACATCTTGCGGCCATCAACCGTAACAAAACCATGGACGTTCACCCCAGTGGGTGTTCGAAAGCCGGCCTGCTGGAGCATAGCCGGCCAAAATAAACAGTGGAAATTTACGATATCTTTGCCGATGAAATGATAGACCTCGGCGTCACTGTCAGGCCCCCACACAACATCGAAATCAAACTGATTGGCATCGCACCATTCGCGGAATGCGCCCATGTAGCCGATTGGCGCATCAAGCCACACATAAAAGTAGGTGCCGGGATGATCAGGTACTTCGAATCCAAAGTACGGCGCGTCGCGCGAGATATCCCAGCTCTTTAAACCGCCATCAATCCACTCGGTGAGTTTGTTGGCGACCTCCGGTTGTAAGCGTCCGGAGCGGGTCCACTCTCGCAAAAAATCGGTGTGTTGGCCCAGTTCAAAAAACAAGTGCTCGGAATCTTTAAGAATCGGGGTGGCACCCGATAGGGTCGACTTGGGGTTTTTCAGTTCACTGGCTTGATAGGTCGCGCCACAGGCTTCGCAGTTGTCCCCATATTGATCGTCGACACCGCACTTTGGACACTGACCCTTGACGTAGCGGTCAGCGAGAAACAGCTGTTTTTCGGGGTCGAACAATTGCGAGATGGTGCGCACAGCGATGCCACCTGCATTTTTTACGCGGTTGTAGATCAGTTCGGAGTAGTATTTGTTGGCCTCGGTATGGGTCGATGAGTAATGATCGAATCCGATGTGAAAGCCGTTGAAATCCGACTGATGTTCGGCCTTCACATCGGCGATCAATGCCTCTGGAGTGATCCCAAGTGATTCAGCCCGAAGCATAATTGCGGTACCGTGTGCGTCATCAGCACAGACATAGACACACTGGTGGCCGTTTTGTTTTTGGAAACGCACCCAAATGTCGGTCTGGATGTACTCAAGCATGTGGCCTAAATGGATTGATCCATTGGCATAGGGCAGGGCGCTTGTGACGAGAATAGTGCGTCGATTGGTCGGCACGGAGTGTTCCTTGTGTCTATGCAAGTGAAACGCGAAGTATACCGGCACTGGCGTGACATTTCGCGGCCTGTCATTGAAACGGAGACTATTTTGTCGACAGATATTCAAAGTCGTGTTTTGCAGATCCTCGCTGAGCATGAGGATCCCTATCGTGAAGTGAATTTGGCTGAAACAGGGGTGCTCACGCGCTGCCTGTTAACAGGGTCTGAGCTCGAGATCGACTTGACCTTTCCCTATGCCATGGCCGGGATGACACGCACGCTTGTCAAACTATTAAAGCCGCGGTTCGAGCAATTGCGCGATGTGTCGGATGCCTTTATCCGGGTATTACACGATGTGCCGGTGGTTCCGGCACGTGAGGGCACCGAGTCGATCCCTAACGTGCGACAGATTATCTGTGTCGCATCGGGCAAAGGGGGCGTGGGTAAGTCGACCACCGCGGTCAATCTCACGCTCGCCTTGCATGCAGAGGGCGCCCGCGTTGGATTACTCGATGCCGATATTTATGGACCCTCTCAGGCGCTCATGCTGGGTGTTCAGGGTCAAAAGCCAACCACGCAAGATGGGAAAAGTTTTGATCCGGTCATCGCGCATGGCATTCCAGTGATGTCGATGGCTTTTCTCTTAACCGAGCGATCACCGACGATCTGGCGTGGCCCCATGGTCAGTGGTGCGTTTACACAGATGCTGAGACAAACCAATTGGGGTGTGCTGGATTATTTGGTGATTGATTTGCCACCGGGCACGGGCGACATTCAGTTGACGCTGAGCCAACAGGTGCCCGTCAATGGGGCTGTGGTTGTGACAACCCCACAAGACATCGCGCTGATGGATGCGAGGCGAGGGATTGAGATGTTCCGGCGTGTTCAGGTGCCGGTGCTTGGTGTGGTGGAGAATATGTCATTGCATCGGTGTTCCCAGTGCGGTCATACCGAGCACCTATTTGGTGAAGGCGGCGGCGATCGAATTGCGGCAGAATACGACACGGAATTATTGGGTGCTTTGCCTTTGGATCTGAGTATTCGGGAACAAACGGATCGGGGGAAACCCTCTGTGATCAGCGATCCAGATGGTCCAGTGGCGGGCGCCTACCGAGATATTGCGCGTCGAGTCGGCGCGCGTTTAGCGATGTTTGCTGCGAACCAATCGAGCAGTGGGCTGATTACCAAAACCCAAGGGACTGACGACTGATCCATGACCATTAAATCCGATCGCTGGATTCAGCACATGGCTGAATCGCATGACATGATTACACCTTTTGAGCCCGGCCAAGTTCGCTCCCGCGACGGGCACAAGCTGATTTCCTATGGCACTTCGAGCTATGGGTATGATGTGCGTTGCGCAGATGAGTTCAAGGTGTTTACGAACATCCACTCCGCCGTGGTCGATCCGAAGAACTTCGATGAGAAGAGCTTTGTCGATATTCAGTCGGATGTATGCATCATTCCACCCAACTCATTTGCTTTGGCGCGGACTGTTGAGTACTTCAAAATTCCAGAAGACGTGTTGACCATTTGCCTCGGTAAGTCGACCTACGCGCGCTGTGGAATCATTGTCAATGTCACACCACTCGAGCCTGAGTGGGAAGGGCATGTCACGCTCGAGTTTTCAAATACCACAACCCTTCCAGCGAAGATTTACGCCAATGAGGGTGTGGCGCAGATGTTGTTTTTCCAGTCCGATGAGCGG
>JAGYIK010000160.1 GCA_018402605.1 Litorivicinus sp.
CTATTTTTCGTTATTACTTAATTAAATCCGGTGAACGGGCCGCCGCCCAACACATGGTAGTGCATGTGATACACCTCTTGGAATCCGCCGGGTCCGGTATTCAACACTGTTCTAAACCCCGAATCCAGTCCTTGTGCTTTAGCGATCTGCGGAATCGCCAATTGAATGCGTCCAAGTAGCTCCGAATCGGATGCCGACACATCAAACAAATTCTCGATATGACGCCGCGGAATCACCAGAAAATGCACGGGCGCTTTGGGATGAATGTCCCGAAACGCGATGCAATCTTCGTCTTTATGGATGATCTCTGCGGGAATTTCGCCATCGCGGATTTTGCAAAATAAACAATCAGTCATGCGCACCTCCGCGATTTGCTTTCTCGACCAATCCACTGACACCAAGCCTGCGCTCGAGCTCAACCAACACAGCAGATGGCGGCTCTTCGAGGTGCGAAAGCAGTACTAAGGTATGGAACCATAGATCGGCCACCTCGTGGATGACATCTTCATTATTTTTCGAACGCGCCGCATCTTTGGCCGCCATCACAACCTCAGTGGACTCCTCGCCCACTTTCTTCAAGATGTGGTCAAGACCTTTATGATGCAATTTGGCGACATAGGACTTGTCTGGATCCCCGAAACGCCGCTCCGCTAACATGTCTTCGAGCACGTCAATCACAGTCATTTACCGTCTCCATAAAGGCTGTTTGGGTCAGTCATCACTGGCGCAGTCGCCTGCCATTCGCCGCCACGGGCTTGCCAGGAGAAGCAACTCATACGCCCAGTGTGACAGGCTACACCTTCTTGCAGAATACTCAAAAGAACAGCATCGCGATCACAATCGAGGTGCACATCGATCAAAGTCTGAGTTTGCCCTGAGGTCTCACCCTTGCGCCAGAGCGATTTTCGAGAGCGTGAGTAATACACGACTTGCCCTGTTTTCAGGGTTTCATCGAGTGCTTCTCGATCCATCCAAGCGAGCATTAAGACCGCGTTTGTGCGGTGGTCTTGCGCGATAGCAGCCACCAACCCCTGGTCATCAAAGCTGACCTGATCAAGCAGTGCGCTTCGTATTTGCGGATCGTCAATCTGCATCACCCTAGCGCCTTAAAATGAGAATTGCGGATAGGGCACCGAGTAGGATTGGCCAGTGCGACTTGAGCCATTCTGCCTCACCATTGATGGCCAGCCCTGTGATGACCAATCCAACCACACCGGCGATGACCGATAAGCGCCGACCGTAACGGTTCTGACGTGCCTCTCTGGCAAGCAGAGTGAGCGCATCAGTCTGACGTTTTTGCTCTTGCTCAATGCGATGAAATCGCTCCGGAGTCTCAAGCAAGGTGTTGGTCAGTTTGGGGAACTGCACGACCCAACGTGAGCCATTGCGTTTTGTGTAATCAAGGATCCCCTTCGGACCCAGCCGCTCTTTGACCCAGCGTTCCAAAAATGGCTTGCCGGTCTGCCATAAATCGAGATCCGGATAGAGTTCACGTCCAAGTCCTTCGATGTTGAGAAGCGTTTTCTGCAGGAGAACGAGCTGTGGTTGCACTTCCATCTGGAAGCGACGCGCCACTTCAAACAGGCGAATCAGCAACACGCCAAAACTGATTTCACCCAGCGGTTTTTGAAAGATGGGCTCACATACTGTCCGTATCGCGCTCTCAAAGTCACCAATCTTAGTGTCTTTCGGAACCCAGCCGGATTCGACATGCAGTTCAGCCACCGCGCGATAATCACGATCGAAAAAGGCGATGAGGTTCTGCGCGAGGTAGGCTTGCGATTCGGGATCCAAGGTCCCGACGATGCCAAAATCAATCGCTTTATAGACAGGGTTTTCTGGATCCTCGATGTCCACAAATACGTTACCTGGATGCATATCAGCGTGGAAGAAGCTGTGATCAAAGACCTGGGTGAAAAAGATCTCGACACCACGCTCTGCCAGTTTCTCCATGTTGACCCCGCGGGCTTTAAACACCTCGATCTGCGAGATCGGGATGCCGTAGACACGCTCTTCAACCATCACGTTCCGTCGGGTGTAGTCCCAGTAAATCTGCGGAACGTAACAGATCTCCGAGCCTTCAAAATTCCGTCGGATGAGTGCGGTATTTGCCGCTTCCCGCATCAGATCCAGCTCGTCGAGAATCGTGATTCGGTAATCGGAAACCACTTGCACCAGCTTCAGACGTTTGCCATCAACAAAGTTTTTCTCGACAAATCTGGCCAAGGTCATCATCAACTTCAGATCTTCTTCGATGACTTTTTCAATGCCGGGCCGAATCACTTTGGCGATGACTTCCTCGCCTGTTTTCAACCGCGCGGCATGCACCTGGGCAACAGATGCTGAGGCCATGGGTTCAGTCTCGAATTCGCTGAAGATCTCGGTGATCGGAGCCTCAAGATCCTTTTCAATAATGGCTTGGGCGACATCGCCTGGAAACGGTCGAACGCGATCTTGAAGCTCGGCGAGCGCCGATGCGATATCGGGCGGCAGCAAA
>JAGYIK010000161.1 GCA_018402605.1 Litorivicinus sp.
TTGATTGGCTTTGAAATCACATCGAGTGAGATTAAAAAAGAGTTATCGACCGAGCACGGCTGGTCGAAATGGAACTGGTCGACTGAAGCGCAGATTATTCGGGATTATTTTGCCAAGTGTGCCGAGATCACACGGCCGAATATTTCACCCAAATGCACCTTTCAGATTTTGCATACGTCCGTTCCACTCAAAAATTGGTTGTTTGAGGGCCATGGTTCTGTTTGGCGATTGTTGGAATACCAACAAACACGGTCTGCATTCCGGAAAAAGGTCATGGAGGATTGGTTCGAGAATGTGGCTACGCGAGATGATTATGTCATGACCTTGTTGGCCACTGTCAGCGGGGATGTCGCTTACGACCAAGTGTGGGATCGGTTGCTTGCGCAATCCAAACATTTCCGCGGTGATGTGTCTGTAATTGAGTTCAAGCGCGGGGCGCTCGAATTATCATCACTCTCATTTGTTGACCATAAATTGCATGGAATGGCTGTGGGTGAAGCAGGGCATCGATTGAAAGTTGATGGCGTTTCCTCTGACCGCGCTGAGCACATGCAGATGGTTGAATATTTTGATCGCGTGATTAAAGAAGTGCGCCGGCGTGAGGAGCTCGTCCGGGCGGCGCAACAAGCTGCAGTGGCAGCTGAGGATTTGAATCCCTCCAGCTATCGAATTCGGGTGCTCACAACATCCAATAAATTGACATTGGCGCGTTTGATCCATGAAGAGCTTGGGCTGGCTTTGACGGATGCATTGCAGTTGGTGAATCAACTGCCGGCCGACTTGGATCAGGTGTACGAGCATCGGGAGGCGCGCATGTTATCGCGTTTGTTCGAGAGCGCCGGGGCCTCGGTTGAGCTGATCGAGGTCTGAGGTTAACCCCGTTCCTCGCGGAGTAACTCGAGTTCGCCTCCTCGGATGAGACGCTCAATGTCCCTGAGTTTATGTTCATCCTTAAAGGTGTAGAGGCCGCCCACACGCCAACCTAGGCCTTCTTTGGTCTCGTTGACCCACAAACAGGTAAAGTCGACCTCGGCGCGGAAACTCTCCCAAACAAGGACGCCGGGCACTGTGTGTTTTGCGGCGATCCCGTAGTTATCAGGGTCGCGGAAGAGCCATAATCCGACCCCTTCAACCGAGATGTCACGCACCTCCACATCGATCATTTCGCCGAAACTTTCAAATTGCATTTTGATGGTGCGATGCATGCCTGGTGATAATCGAAACGAATTGCGGCGCTGGATGAAGTACATCTCAAAGGGGCAGTGCACAACATAAACCACGCTTTTGAGCACTTGGCCCGATTTTGAGACCATCTCGTCTCCTGGTTCAATCCGAAGTACCGAGCCATCCCAATGCGACTTCACGCCATCGATATAGCCATACATTTTCAAAATGGCGCCGGGCTCAATTTGTGTATGGGCTTTTTCATCCATCAACTGATCGAGTTTGTAGGTTCCGGTTTGCCGATCGACATCAACAACGATAGTGGAATATTCCATTTTGGATTCGTTGATTTTCAGGGTGACCATGGTTTTGCCGCGCGCAGCACGTACCATTTTGCCGATCAAGGCCGGCTTATCTTCTAGAAAAATCCAGCCCTCTTCGGCTATCTTTCGGGCCTGCGCACGCACAATATTTTCCGATTTCACCGGTTTTTTCGGTTCAGAGAACTTTGAGAGTAGATCTTTCATGTGCTTTGATACGCCCTGTAATGACGACCCATTCTATTCCGCATTGGATGGATGTGCTTGAGCCATTGTTTGAGCCATCCGTCTCCTCTCGAGATGTTGCCAAAGCCATTGTGTCTTTGGCGGACACCTTTCAAACGACGCCCCTTCATAATGCCATAAAACCGCTCTGTGTCGCTCAGATTGTGCCCGGATCTTCAAACGATCATGAGTTCCCAGAGGTCGAGGTCGCCGCAACCTGTGTGGTGCGATTCGTGCCGATTCAGCCTGAACATCAAGAGACCGTGTGGACGCTGACGAAGATGTTAAGCGTTGCACTACGCGGAGCTCGAGCCCGAGAGGTGAAAGAGCGCCAGTGGATGACGGATGCTTTGACTGGGGTGTATCGACGGGATGCGATGGATGATGTGTTGCGGCATCAAGCCGAGCATTCAGGCGTCGCGGTATGCTTTGATCTGATCGGCTTTAAAGCAGTCAACGATGCCGTTGGTCATGCAGCTGGTGATCGACTCTTACGCGAATTCGCTGACATGTTGCGCGCGTTTTTCAGAGCATCGGATCTGTTATTTCGCTTTGGTGGGGATGAATTCGTGGTGTTGTGTCCTGATGCCAATGCCGGCCAACTCGGGCATCGGGTGGCAGCGCTGCGTGAGGAAGTACAACGGCATCATCACGGACTGGATGTTCGGATTGGGCTCGCCTCCTACCTGGGACTTGAGACCCTTCCGCAAGCCATCGAAATAGCGGACCGCGCAATGTATGCGGGACAGTAGCGGATGGCGAGCCCGGGG
>JAGYIK010000162.1 GCA_018402605.1 Litorivicinus sp.
TCTTCATTAAAGTGGACTTGCCCGCCCCGTTTTCACCAATCAAAGCGACAATCTGGCCGGGTGGCACATCCAAGTCGAGCGGGCGCAGCGCCTCGACCAGCCCATAGCGTTTTCCAATGCCCCTGAGCGAAAGTATTGGCCCCTTTACGGAAGACGGGTTCGTGCTCAAGGACATGTGAATCACTTCTCGACGAAGACGTAATTGGAAGGATCGAAGCTTGCGATTGTGGCCTGGTCCCAGACTACCACCTCGGAATTGATCACCTTTGGCAGTATCTCACTCTTGCCGACATAGGTGTTAATCGCCATGACGAGGTTGTAACCCATCTCCTTTGGTGCGGTATCGACCGTCGCCGTCATCTCTCCACGCTTAATCGCCTCATTCGCATCGGGAGTATTGTCGTAACCCAAGACGTCGATCTTGTCTTCAAGCCCGCGCGCCCGGATCGCGGCCAGCGCGCCAAGTGCCATTTCATCATAAAGGCCCCAGACGACATCGACCCCGTCCGGATTTGCGGTCAGGATATTTTCCATAACGGACTGAGCCCTATCCCGAACCCAGTCGCCCGGCTGGCTCGCCACTATCGTGATGTTCGCGTTGTCACCGAGCCCTGCCATAAAGCCTGACAGCCGTTGCGTATTGTGGACCCCCGGCAGGCCTTCAATGATTGCGAGTTTGGTCAGTTTCTCGCCATACTTTTCAACGGTATAGAGCCCCATAAGGCGGCCAGCCTCAAACTGGTCATAGCCCACATTGGACACGTAATAAGGATTGTCCGAGTCAGTCACCGGCATGTTGAATAAGAAGATGGGAATGCCTGCTGCTGCTGCCTTTTCATAGATTGGCATCATCGCCTGATCATTAGCCGTCGCCAGAGCGATGGCGTCATAGCCTTGGTTCACCCATGTCTCAACGATGTTCATCTGCTCGGCGATGCCCGATTGCCCCGAAGGCGCCTGGATAACGAGTTCGAACTTATCGTCGCCCAACTCACGGACCGCCTGGCGCGCTCCTGCAATGACGACGTCGTAGTGTGTGTTCATCGCCGTCGGGCTGAATCCAATCTGGATTTTGCCCTCGACCTTTTTCGGCTCTGGCTCTTTGCCGGTGCGGGCCATGTCGACATGCTGCCCACGTGAGGCGAGTTGGCCCAATTCAGTGCGGGTTTCCTGTGCAACGACAGGCGCTGCCACGAGCAAGGCAACCACAAAGGTTGCACCTTGTATTGAACGATAAAATGTCATTTTTGTTTCCTCTCCCTATCAGATCCTCAGTCCCCACCATCAGGAACTGCAGTCAGATTCCGTTTACCAGTCCTCGCTGAAACACCGTCGAAGCGCAGACCCACCCCTGTCGCGAAGCCTGGCCAAACCCTGGGTAAGTCGCACGCGCGGCGGTAGGGTGACCCGATATTCGTCTTGGGGTACATAGCCGAGCACGCGCTCAGTCTCGGATAGATCCCAACGTGATCCGATTGTGCGCGAGGTCACATTGAGCGTCGCATAGGCCACGTCCTTGACGATGATCGCCTTCTCCATCGCCTGACAGTAATCTCGATCACTCAGCCAGAGCATCTGACCCCAAGCACCGAGTTCCATCTCCGGTGATGGCATGTTGTCCCGCAGCCACTGATTATATCCGATACGCAAATTTATGACAGAAATACCCTGTATATCAGATAATTGCTTGCCAATCCGTTCCCCAAACAATTTCGCAGCGCCGTACGGGTTGACCGGTCTGGGCGAGGTTTCGTGCGTCAGGCAGACGTTGCCCTCAAAGCGATAGCCTCCCAAGACCCAATTTGAGGATGCAAAGATGATGCGCGAGACTCGATGCTTTCGGGCAGCTTCATAAACATTCAGAAGCAGATCAATATTTAGTGGCAGGACTGTCTTCCAGTCCGCAGTAGGATAGCGGTCAGCCGCAAGATGCACCACCACGTCGACGCCGACGAACTGCTCCGTCCAACTGTCGTTCCATTTCGAAAGATCATGCGACGCGTCCGTGTAAGGAGCGCACTTCGCCACATCGAGGCATACAACATCGTAAGCCCCCGGCACCGCGCGGAGATGGTCGACAAGTTTTCGACCGATGTTTCCAGCCGCACCGGTAACGAGTATCCGCATGTGTTTTTCTCCTTAATTTTATCGTTAAAATGATTCGGTATATCTGTCAACCGTCACGTTTGCATGGGGCTGGACAGGCAAAATCCGTCGATGTCCTGCAGATGCAGGCGCTGGTCGTTGATCTCGACGCAGGTGATATCCCCGCCAAGCTTAACCATCTGTTGAGCCATCTTGGAAAGCCCACACTGATCATCGAGAGCGGAGGGCGCACGTCCGGAGGGGCCAGCAAGCTGCATGTATGGTGGCGCATGACCGAACCGGCCAAGGGTGCGGCGCTGGCTGAGCTCGAGATAAAAGTGA
>JAGYIK010000163.1 GCA_018402605.1 Litorivicinus sp.
GGTCCGCCCCTGATCCATATCCTTTTGATTGGCAGCCAGAACTTGTGCTCGACCCACATCAAGGGCGACACAAATGGCCTCAAGTGCCGCATTTTTGGCCGCAGTGGACGCCGTTGAGATCGCGCCAAGCGCCTCTCGAGCCCGCGTTTGAAATTCTTGATATGCCATGCGATCCCCCTCGTCTTCCGCCAGTATAGCCGGCACGCTGGGGTGATCCTAGGGACCGCGCCCGCGGAGTTGCAATCCAGACACATCCAGCTCCAACTCAACAAGCCTGCGGAGTGGATCCTGTAGCTCAAACAACTCTTGCTTGCGCTCATTTTCGATGGGTAACAGTTCGGTTAGCCGGGCTCCGACCTCACTGGCATCTGTGTAGTCAATGTCGTTGTAAAGGCCTCTAACTGCGGGGTGCAGCTGCAGACTCTTGAGCAACTCGACTAACCCGACATGTGCGTCCGGCACAGGGGTCGCACGCTCAAGCGGCAACTCAGCTGAATCTGCAAGCCACAAACCATCAGGTTGTTGTCTTGGATGGAACAACTGTTGCTTCCGCTCGCCCACAGCCAGAATGCCAAGCAATCCGTTGCTCAATTGATCAAAATCGCGAATCGACACTTCGCAACCTTGATCGGCAAACCCCTCGGCACGGGTCATAGTGACAATAAAATTGCTGCCATCGCGCATACAAACACCGATCATATCGAGGTATCGCGCTTCGAAAATTTGCAGCGGCAAGCGACCTCCCGGAAACACCACGAGTGGCAATGGGAATAAGGGTTTGGTCACAACCGCCTCTTGCATCAAAGGTTCAAACATCATGCCCTGAATCGTTGGGCCGTTCTTGGAAATATCAACACCGTCGCAACTGCGAGAGCACTGCAGCCTGAAGCCCCGAAAAACCGCCATTCGACATGAACACGAGCTCGCCCTTCGATGTCTGCGCAAGCTCAGTGACCAGTTCGCTAGCATCAAAGCACAGCGCAGCACTTCCATCGGGTCGAAGCAACAGAGTTGGATCCCAAGCGGTCTCTTTTGGTACAACCCAGATCACGCGATCAGCCTGCTGTGCAGCCTCGCGGAGCGACGCACCATGCACCCCTTGTTTCATGGTGTTGGAGCCCAGTTCAATTACAGCCGTCAGAGGTCGACCACCCGCTTCAGCATGGATCGCCTCGAGGGTAAAGCGTATTGCAGTCGGGTGATGTGCAAAATCATCCCATACCCGCAGTGACGGGCTTTCGAATAGCACGTTCAAGCGTCGCGCAACACCCTCGAATGCACCCAGGGATTCGAGCGCCTGATCGACTGGAACCCCTGCTACATGGGCCATGGCGACCGCGAGCTCCGCATTCTCTGCGTTGTGCTGTCCGCGCATCGACCAGGCCACCCGTCGCCCTGTGTGTGTATCAACGATGTCCTCATTTTTTGCGCGGAAACACGTTGCGGTCTGCTCGCCAACACGGATCAATGACGACCAGATACCGCGATCGATTACGCGATCAATCGCATCCACTGCATTTCGAGCAACGACGTATCCATCACCCGGCACACGACGTACGGCATGGTGAAATTGCATTTCGATGGCGGTGAGATCGGCAAAAATGTCGGCGTGATCAAACTCGAGGTTATTGATGCCAAATATATCCGGGTGGTAATGCACGAATTTCGACCGCTTGTCGAAAAACGCGGTGTCATACTCATCTGCCTCGACGACAAACAATTCACCACTGCCAAGCCGCGCAGAGACACCAAAGTTTTTGGGCACGCCACCGATCAAAAATCCAGGAGCGAATCCATTGGCCTCTAAAATCCATGCCAACAGACTGCTGGTGGTGGTTTTTCCATGCGTTCCCGCCACTGCGAGCACCATACGGTCGCGGGTGAGCTGCCCGAGCAGCTCTGGCCCAGAAATAAAGGGTAGCTTTCGATTCAGTACAGCCTCCACCACCGGATTGCCACGCGTCATCGCATTCCCGATAACTACTAAATCTGGCGCATCATCCAGTACCGCCGGATCATAGCCCTCGGTGAGGGTAATACCTGCCTGGCGCAACTGGTCTGACATAGGCGGATAGACACGCTGATCAGACCCAGTCACCTCCCAGCCCGACTCCCGGCACAACTGCGCCAACCCCCCCATAAAGGTCCCACAAATACCTAGAATATGAATTCTCACTAGAAACTCTCGTTTTGCTTCTGCACAATCACGCCATCGTACAAGGACTGTCCATGGCTGGTAAAAACGTATTCTACGCGCAATCTGGAGGCGTCACCTCCGTCATTAATGCATCCGCTCTCGGTGTCTTTGATGAAATCGCCGAGCACCCCGACACCTTTGGCCAGGTATTTGCTGGAAAAAATGGCATCATCGGCGCGTTGCGAGAAGAACTGATCGATATTTCCAAGCTGACTGAGC
>JAGYIK010000164.1 GCA_018402605.1 Litorivicinus sp.
TCACCATCGCTGTAGGTCTGGCCCGCAGCTCGGGTCCGCACTCCACCCGCTGCGTAGTCCCAGCGACCTTCAGCGACAATTTCGGTCGCTCCATGCACGAGCAACCCGGGTCCACCATTTGGATCGATTCCACCAATCACCTCAACCAATCGACTTGCATTGAGGTAACCGCCTGTCTGAACAGTGTTTCCGGCTTCGTTCAGCGTCGACCCGCCGATGAATGCCCGATTTGCACTCTGGATTCGGATATCAGAATCGCGTCCGGACCACTCAATATACTGATCCGTCATAATTTTTGGGCTGGACGCATTATTTGGATCAGAGAGCTCAAACACTTGTACCAAGCGTCCGCCGGAGTTCACCCAACCCATGGTCTCAATGCGGCCATCGGCAATGATGTTGATCGAGCTTCCAGACCCAGCGGCGCCAAACCCGGCTGCAGTAATACCGCCGGCCGTATTGATGAGGACCGAGAGCTCATTACTTCCCGAGCCCATCTCTTTGCCATCCCAACTGTCATCGGAACCAGGCTGGCCACCAATCACAGTGACGTCACCACTGGCCAACAAACCAGATTCCAAGCGAAGCTGCTCTCCAGCGAACACGTAGATGTCAGAGCCACCATTTTGGTTGGAATCGAGGGCAAAGGTGACGCCGGAGGATCCAATCTGACCGCCAGCGACAATAGCTCCAAACACATCGACGTCCTCGGCGCCAAGGACACGCACTTCGCTGTTAGTTGCAGTCGTTCGGACAGTGCTGGTCGCATGCAAATGGACTGAGGTTCCACGACTGTCGCTTCGCGCGCCGGGGACCTCAAATGCGAGCTCGTCCACAGTGAGCCCACCAATGAGTCGAAGCTGCGACGTGGCCGTCGTGAAGCCCTCTACATAGAGCCACTCATCCGACTGCATTGTCAGCGTCGAGTTCGCGCCTAATGCATTAATATTGCCGCGTACGACGACGTCTTGATCCGCGCGGACCAACAAATCTTTATTCGCGCCGAGACTTGTAATGGTTCCAGTGACTAGGAGCCCATACCCGCCAGTGTGCGTAGCCAGATAATGATCTGGGCTCACCTGCGCGATATTCGCCATGTAGGCTGATTTATTGAAAACACCGTAACGGGGCACATAGGCCGCGTTGGTCGCATCCCCATAGGCTTTCCCGTCGTACAACTGCTCCCGAGCGGATAAGGTGATATCCCCAGAGGCTGCGACGAGACCACCCACCAACATTTCACCCGCAGACTCAAGGATGATGTCGCCACCGAGCTCTGAGATATTGGGTGTGATCAGGTTGTTCTGGTTTCCATCTGGACTCGTCATGTAAATCCCAGATCGAATCGATGAACCTGGATTGATGGCAACGACATCGTTCGAGGCAATTTTGAGCTCGGCATTCAGGTCGAGACCTTGGATCGTCGTTCCTTCAGCTGCGATGACGGGGCCTTGCGCAAGGACATCCAACGAAGAGTTGTCACCTTTGATGTCGATCATGCCACGGGTCTCGATACTACCGGTGGTTCGAATCACCACTGTCGAGCCATCATTGATCGAGGAAATCAACCCCAGGGCGTCGAGTTGTAACGAATTATGGCCGGCATCCGCGAGGTAGGCGGGCGTGAAATATTGTGGTGATGCTCCTGGTGCGCCCGTGGTTTGAATCTCAACCCGATTGTCTGCTTTGACCCATCCGCCGATCACAATTTGTTCAGTCACATCGAGCGTGGTGTTTTTAGCGTACACGCCAGATAGCGGGGTTCCTAAGGGAGCCCAATGGTTCTGAGACTCGACCCACAGATTATTGGCATTTAGGGTCAATGTATCGACAGGCGCAGTCACCTCGCCCGCAATATTCATTAAATCTGCTTTTAAGGTGGTTCGATCATTGAAGGCAGCGCTACGAGAGTTCTCAGCACGAGACTCACCGGTATAGCGCACCAGGTGCGTGTCGGTCACATCGCCCACTCGCATGGTGTTCGTGCCAACGATGGAGTCATCTGTATCAATGTGGCCGATGATCAGGTGATCAAACCCATCAGCCAATGCCGCCAAATCACGATTCGAGACATACATCGCAGGATTATCATCCTGCTCATCGCTATCCTCTTCATAATCGAGACCACCCTGTGTCTCAGCAGCAGTACCAATGACGTAGTGCCACGCATTGCGTTTCGCCTGAATCCTTAACTCGCCCGTCCCGACAACGCGGTTCACACCTGAGACAAAGTTCAAATCATCCGTAATCAGATGAATATTTGCGCCAGTTTTGAGCATCTGGAGGTAGCCGGATTGCAGCGTCAGAAGCGCATCGGTTTGCTCAAGCTCAATCCGGAGGTTTCCGCGCCCAATCTCAATCGCCACAT
>JAGYIK010000165.1 GCA_018402605.1 Litorivicinus sp.
CGCCAACAGGCCAGCCAGCGCCACTGCCGTCGTGGTTTTACCCACGCCGCGGGTGCCGGTGAAGAGATAGGCATGGTGCAAACGCTTCGACGTGAGCGCATGGGTCAATGCTTTTCGCACATGATCCTGGCCAATCAGATCTTGGAAGCTGGTTGGACGCCACTTGCGTGCGAGAACCTGCTGAGTCATGCCTGCCTCTCTGAAATTGGAAGCGACCCTTGCCAGCCACACCCCGGCACACACAACATCTGCTGCCGCTGCTCCCTTCCGGGCCTGACGGGGTTCACAAAAGTTCCGTTGCGAGGGGACCGACAAGAGCCACCATCGACGATCGGGCAAGCCCGAAGGGCGATATTGTCAGGGTAACCATGCATCAGATGCAAGTTTGATCGCCATCAGGAGGCACATCAGCACCACCAATGGCCGCACCAAAGCCAATCCCCTGCCGAGAATCAGACGTGTCCCGAGCAATGCGCCGAGAATTTGCGCGGGAATCATGACCCAGACCGCCTGCCAAACGACGAGATCACTGGTCACAAAAAGCGTGAGTGCGGCGAGATTGGTCATGGCGTTGAATAACTTGGCATGTATCGTCGCGCTCCGAAGCGCCATACCAAGGCCTGTGACCATCAATAATGCGAACAAGGATCCGGTCCCTGGACCAAAGAAGCCGTCATAAAACCCAATCGCTGCCACACCGATCACGGACCACCGCGAAAAGCGTGTCGCGTGCTCCGATTCAAGATCTGGTAGCCGCACAAACCCAAAGTACAGTGCAGCCCCAATCAGTAGAATCGGCACCAAACGCTCAAGCCAGGGTGCGCCTGCCGACTCGCGGAGCCCCCAGGCGCCCAGAAGCGATGCAGCAAACGCCAGCACCGCATAGGGCCACAACGATTTCAATTGCAAATGGCCAGAGTAGACCAGGCGCGAGGCTGCAGTGAGCGTCCCCGCAAAGGCTTGGCACTTGTTGGTGGCCAGCGCCGCGGCCGGCGTGAGTCCCGTCATCAGAAACGCTGGGATCGTAATTAAACCGCCGCCACCTGCCAGGGTATCGATCGTGCCTGCCAGAAATGCCACTGCCGCAAGCAGCAACAACCATTCTGGATCAAGCGTCAAATACGATCCCTAAACGTGCTGCCACCTCACGGTAGGCGTCCATAACGCCCCCGAGCTTTTGTCGAAACCGATCCTTATCTTTTTTCTCACCGGTTTTCGCATCCCACAGACGGCATCCATCTGGACTGAACTCGTCACCGAGCACGATGTGTCCATGAAACCGACCGAATTCCAGTTTGAAATCCACCAGGATCAAGCCCGCATCGGCAAACATCCGGGACAGAATTGTGTTCACCTGCAAGGATGCCGCATGCATTTGTGCGATCTCATCACGGGTCGCCCAGCCAAAGGCCTCCACATGATGCTCAGAAATCATCGGGTCGTGTAAGGCGTCATTTTTCAAGAACAACTCAAACAATGGCGGATCGAAGGGACGACCTTCTTCGACACCAAGCCGACGCACCAATGAGCCCGCAGCACGATTGCGCACCACGCACTCGACTGGAATCATATCAAGCCGTTTTACGAGGGACTCAGTGGCACTCAATCGGGACTCGAAATGCGTTGCGATCCCTTCATTTTCAATAGCTTGCATAATAAATGCATTAAATTGATTATTGATCGCACCCTTCTCATCGAGTTGTTCGATGATCTCGCCATCAAAGGCAGAGGTGTCATCACGGAAGGTTAAAACCAACCGATCGGGATCGTCTGTGAGATACGCCGATTTTGCTTTGCCCTGATACAACAATTCCTTGGCTTTCATGATGAACCCACTGTTATCCAATCCATTCCATTCGCCTGCGAGGCGACCAACCGTTCCGCTTGTGAGCCTTTCAACGCCGCCTCTAACGCTGCCTCAACCAATCGCACTTCATTATTGGTTTCACTGATGTGGCACGCCACCACCGTATGCAGTCGACGGTCGGCTATTCGCTCAATCAACGCTTGCGCCTGAGTGTTGTTGAGATGTCCAAAATCACCACCGACGCGCCGCTTCAGAAATGCCGGATACGGGCCCTCGTGCAGCAGATCCCAATCATGATTGAACTCCACAGACAACGCATCCAGCTCACGAAACGCATCCAGCACCTGCGCTGAGACAGAACCCAGATCGCTCAAGATACCGAGTCGTTCAGCATCCGCTGAAAACACGCATTGAATCGGTTCTCTGGCATCGTGCGGCACCGTCACGGGGCTAATCTGCAGATCCTTGATCCGAAACTCGCCCCGCACCTCGTGGGCTTCTGCGATCCGATGTGCACCCACCTCAATCCAGGTCCCGCGCGACGCATAGACCGGAATGCC
>JAGYIK010000166.1 GCA_018402605.1 Litorivicinus sp.
CAACCAGCCAGCCATGATAGCCCGCAAGCAACAAGACCAACGTGATCTTTATATGAAGCCAGCCCTCGGTGAAAAAGCCCATCGCCCACGCTTGCGTCAGTCCCAGAACCCACACAACAATCAAACTTGGTGTAAGAATGATCTTGCGCAGTAATCCCATGCGATGGGCCCATTGCGCCTCCTCCGCCGAGCCTGGAGCAGTGTCGAGCATATAGATGCACTGCCGGGGCAACATGAACAGCCCAGCAAGCCAGAAAACCATGAAAATCACATGGCCAGCCACCAGCCAGGGATAGGTCGCAAGGATTGTTGACTGCATGATCAGCCCCTGACTGCCTGAAGCAGATCGTTCACATGATCGATCGGTGTAAACTGCCCGATCCCGTGGCCGAGATTGAACACGTGAGGCCTCTCCTCAAAAGCGCGCAGGATGTGCTTCACCCGCACCGGCAAAGCGGAACCACCCGCCTCAAGCAGTAGCGGATCAAGATTGCCCTGCACCGGCATACCTTCGGGAAGCGAGGCATGTACCCAAGCGGGATCAAGGGTTTCATCCAACCCCACAGCGTCAACTCCCGTTTCGCGAGCATAAGCGGGCAGCTTCGCCCCAGCACCCTTCGGAAAGCCGATAACCGGAGTATCCGGATGAGAGTCCTTGATCGCGGCGGTAATCGTCGCATTGGGGGCAATTACCCAACGTTCGAATTCATCGGGTGCCAGACTGCCAGCCCAACTATCGAAAAGCTGCACGGCCTCAGCGCCAGCATCGATTTGTCCCCGGAGATACTCAATCGACACATCGATAATTGCGTCGCAAATCGCCTGCATTCGCTGCGGGTCACGATAGGCCAACAATCGCGCCGGGCCCTGATCCTTGGACCCCTCACCAGCGATCATGTAGGTCGCCACGGTCCAGGGCGATCCCGCAAAGCCAAGCATCGTCACCTGATCGCCGATCTGATCACGTGTCAGCCGAACAGTTTCATAAATCGGCTCAAACCGTTCATGCTGCTTGGTAAAATTGTCCAATTCTGTTTCCAGAAGAGTCGGGCTCAACTTGGGACCTTCCCCAGCGAGAAATTCCAGCCCCTGACCCATTGCATGCGGGACGATCAGGATGTCTGAAAACAGAATCGCCCCATCGAACCCGAAACGCCGAATCGGTTGAACAGTTATCTCTGCCGCCGCCTCGCTGTCGTAAACGAGTTCGAGAAAGCCCCCTTTGTCAGCGCGCAAGGCACGATATTCAGGGAGATACCTCCCTGCCTGACGCATAAGCCAGACAGGAGCGATTTCTTGGCGGTTACCCTTGAGGGTTTCGAGCAGAGGACCAGGCATGCGTCCCTCTAACCAAATAAATAATACTTTTAAAAGGATTGATGGAGTCTGTTGGCCCTGTGGATTGTGGGGATTTCCCGATTCTGCCGGATTCTGCTGTGATCCCATGCCATTTTTGACAGCTTGCGACTCTGCGTGTTCCTGCGGTCAAGCATGAACTGTCCCCAGTCTTCACAGGCTCCTGCAAACGGTGGTTTCATGTCGAGAAATAGACTGTCGGGAGAGCCGGCAGTGGGCATGAAAAACCATCCCATGCTTGTCGACCGTTCCCTCCCGTGGTTTATGCCACCTGTTGTCCACAAGCCTACCGAAAGCCATCGAATCAGCTGATGAACCGTCTGAATCTCCACCTCGTTTCTGATTCTACTGGTGAAACGCTTGAGATGATTGCGAAAGCGGCACTTGCGCAATTTGATGATCCGACGGTGAACCGGCATTTCTGGCCAATGGTGCGCTCACGCCAGCATCTTGATCGGATTGTCCCCGATCTTGCCGACAATCCGGGGTTAGTCCTGTTCACTCTGGTCAATCCCGACACCCGTTCGCGACTTGAGGAACATTGCCGCCATCTCGGCCTCCCAGCAGTACCCGTGCTCGATCAGGTGACTGCTGCGCTTGAATCGCAACTCGGACAGGAGGCACATGGCAGGCCGGGACGGCAACATTCGATGGATGATGATTATTTCAAGCGAGTCGACGCCATCCAATACACCATCGCTCATGACGATGGCGTGGCATACGAGGATTGGGAAGAGGCGGACATAGTGCTTGCCGGAGTATCGCGCAGCTCGAAAACTCCCACCAGCATCTATCTCGCCAATCGCGGATACAAAGTCGCCAATATCCCGCTTGTCGTGGAAAGTCCGCCACCTAAGGCCTTGTTTGGCCTCAGACACCCGCTCGTCGTCGGCTTGACTACAGCGCCAGAGCGATTGGTCCAGATTCGGCGCAACCGATTACTATCCCTCAACGAAGGCACGGAGACATCCTATGTCGATAACGACAAGGTCAAGGCTGAACTCCAGT
>JAGYIK010000167.1 GCA_018402605.1 Litorivicinus sp.
GCGCATTTTGAAGGGAAATCCACTTCCTCGACCAAGCAGCTCGTGCTTCAAGGTAGCTTGGTTGCCTTCGTCGAGCGCCAAGCCTTCCCGTGCGTGGGAGCGAAATCGGCCTTGGCTCAAGGCACTCTCGAGATTGAGACTGCGGGGTTGATAACCTGTGCAAGTGATGACCTGCGCATTCACGATAGGCTGGAACAGTGGAGCGACGCCTGTAGCGCGCAGCCTCGCGGTTTTCGAAGTCTTGCTGTGGTTTTTTCAGGCCCAGATGGCCTGACTGAAAAGGCGTTCGAGCAGGCGTTGTGGAATCGACTGGGCTCGTTAATTGCCAAGGATGAGCGTCGCGGGAACGAGTATGACCCTACCGTAAGCAGTGATCCAAATGATCCGCACTTCGCCTTGAGCTTCGGCGGCAAAGCCTATTTCGCCGTCGGACTTCACCCGCATGCTTCACGCAAGGCGCGCCGGATGCCCTACCCGACAATCGTCTTTAATCTCCATGATCAATTCGAACGGTTGCGCAAGGAGCAACGTTACGAGCGGCTGCGCGAAGTCATTCTGGCGCGCGACGAGGAATTCGACGGTAAATCCAATCCGATGGTCGCGCGCCATGGCGACATAAGTGAGGCACGCCAATACAGCGGACGCGCGGTCGGCGCAGACTGGAAATGTCCGTTTTCGCCGGAGGATACACCTTGACTGAGCGCATCGCCCCACGCACCGGCACCGCTTTCCGCCTTGGCAAAGGTGACACGCTGACGGTCATCGATCCAGAAGGCGGTCAGGTCAGTGATATGCTCGCTATCGCCGCGGACGAACCGGGCGAGGTGCTCTCCAATGGTCGCACTTTCGATTATGAGGAAACTTTGCGGCTAACGACTGGCGCACGACTTTGGTCCAACCGATCGCGAGTGATGTTGACAATCGTGGAGGACACCGCACCGCATCATGATTTCTTGCTGACGCCATGTTCGCATGAAACTTTCGAACACTTTTATCCCGGCAAGCCGCGACATCAGGGCTGTCAAGGCAACCTTGCCGCAGCGCTCTTGCCCTATGGCGTTGGTCATGATCAGATCCCGACAGCATTCAATATCTTCATGAATGTGCAGGTCGGATCAGACGGCAACCTCTCAGTGCTTCCCCCACAAACCCGACCCGGCATGTTGATCCGCCTTAAAGCCGAAATGGATCTCGTCATCGGACTTACCGCCTGCTCAGCCTACGCATCGAACGGGGGGACATTCAAGCCAATCGACTTTGCTATCGAACGCGGCAGATAAGGCTGAAACAGGTGGGTGATCGGCCCTTGGGCAGACCAATGCATTGCCTGTGCTCAGCCCATACAATCGATGTCCCCGGGCTCGGTTAGATCGGTTTGGACATGTGCGCGGAGCAAGCGGCCAAGATTCCCGGAACGCATGACCCAGCGTCTCTTGGGGACACACACATAGGTGATGGTGACGGTACCGAATCTCCTGCATTGCTCTGGTCATAGAAGATGCGTGCGAGCGCGGAGGACTTCCCCGCACCCTAAAGTCAGACTGGTTGAGAGTCGGCGAAAGTCGAAACACTGACCAGAATTCTCACCACAAACGCACGCGTCCAAAAGGAGACAACAGAATGACATTTGTATTTATTATTATCATCGGAGGTATTCTTGGGTGGCTCGCCAGCTTGGTTATGCGCACTGATGGTCAACAGGGGCTTTTTTTGAATATCGTTGTCGGCGTGATCGGAGCAATTCTGGCCGGTTTCTTCGTTACCCCCCTGATTGGTGGCGCACCGATCACAGAAGGCGCCTTTGATATTCGATCGCTCATCGCCTCATTTGTCGGAGCCCTGATCCTGCTTGCGATTATCAACATTTTCCGTCGCGGATCGGTTCGTTGAATTTTGAAAGGATTATCATGAATACATTTATCAAGTTTACCGCCGTCGCCCTCGCAGGCATTGCCATAAGCGGGTGCGAGCAGCGCCCCGATATCAACAACGAAGTGACCACAGAGCAACCTGAATACCTCGACGGCACACTCGGTAGCGATCCAGAGGGTCATGATCTTAACGATGTGGCCCCCGCAATGGATCCAAATTCGGAGGATCAGATGAGCGACATGGCCGATGAGCCCATGACAAGCGATGACTCGTTTGGGCAACAACCCAACTCGGCGAATGACGCGTCGGAATAGACTGGCGGCCATGCGATCGAAATGACGCCGGCTCGCGGCAAACGCAGTGAGTAGCTTTATGCGGGCCCGTTTAGCAACGGGCCCGCATTTTGTTGGGCGCGAGGGTCTCTGTCAGTCCGGCCAATCGGAGCTGCTGTCTTACCCAATAAGATCCAAGATTCCGGC
>JAGYIK010000168.1 GCA_018402605.1 Litorivicinus sp.
ATGCCCCATGCAAATACAAAAGCAAGTCCGCTGAGCAGCAGGATCACGAAGGTCAGTTGCCGAGCGAACTGATCCATTTGCAAAATCAACGGCGTTTTGAGTGTTTCGATCGTATTGATCAGCGAGCTGATCTTGCCCAGTTCGGTCGAGGCACCGGTATTCACAACAATTCCCAGTCCCTGACCGCTCGCAACAAAGGTGCCCCAGAATGCCATTGAACGTCGATCGCCAAGCGCTGCGGTTGGTTCAACCTCTGTTGGATCCTTGCTAACAACCATCGACTCCCCTGTCAGGAGTGCGTCGTCGATGGTGAGATTTGAACACCGAATTAAACGAAGATCAGCCGGAACACGATCTCCCGCTTCGATGGAAACGATATCACCGGGAACCAAAGTTTCTGCGTCAACTGAGACGCGATGGCCATCGCGGATGGCGCTTGCACTGGGGTCAACCATGTGTTTGATTGAATCGAGCGCCTTCTCAGCTTTGCCCTCCTGGATGAGGCCAATCACAGCATTGATAACGACAACTGCAAGAATCACCAGTGCGTCCGTCAGGTGATCCAAGAGAAAAGCCATCATCGCAGCTGCAATCAGGACATAGATTAAGACATTGTTGAACTGCTCAAAGATGCGCATCCAAATTGATCGAGCGTGTGTCTCAGGTAAGCGGTTTGCGCCGAAAGTGGCGAGGCGGTCTTGAGCCTCTGAATTCGAGAGTCCAGTTGCCTGCGTCGAAAGGGTGGCGAAACACTCCTCGACCGGCATTCCATGCCAATCTGTCGTGTTGGCGGGCGTGAGGTGACCGCTACGATGCGTGATCCGTGTTTTGGGCATGCGTCTCTTCCTTGTTAACGACTAATACGCTACCAGCGTCGTGTTGCGACGCAACATATTTTCGTCAGCATGCGGCTGAAAACCGTCTGATCTTCACGCTGGGCGCTTTTCTCAATTTGCTGAGACATATTCACGAAAAAGGATAGACGTCCTTGAAAAAAACTGATTACACTCAGTCCTTTAGCTATTTACATTCGAATGATAACGACAACATAGGAGATCGCGATGAGCGCCGAAGTAATGATTTCAGAGAATCAGGCCCGCATCCGCAAGAACAAGCGCCGCATTTTTGAACTTGAGAATTGGGTTACATACAACACTGCGAACGCGATGCTGACGCGTTCAGAGATCGAAGAGAATCGTGCCTTGCTCGCACGCAATTATCAGTCCTCGTTCATGGGCAACCGGTCCATGGCATTGCAAAACACAGATGATTTGTTCCGCAGTCGGATGTTGATGCTTGAAGCGCTCGAAACCGATACTGCTGTCCAGCAGAACTTCAAGGGCTGGATGGTCAACCGGACCAAATTGAATCAGCTCGATATTCGCAGTGGTCTGAATCGGAAGATGCTGGAAATCAATCAGAAGATGGTTGAAGTTAACCGGATGTTGATCGAAGTAAACCAAATGGTCGCTGAAGCCAACCAAGAGGTGGTTGAGCGTAATGCCGAGATGATTGTGGAAAACGCTTCTTGGATTGACGGGGAACTCGACCAGATGGCTGAGGCTGCAACACCTGAGTCAAACAAGAAAGAGATTGAAGAAAATACCCATCGCATTGATGAGCTGACAGCGCGTGCCGAATCAAACGGTAAGATTATCGAAGAGCTGATGGTTCAAGTGGGGAATAACACGCAGGCGATTCTGGACGCGGGTGATTCGATTGAAGAGCGCAGAAAACGCATCATGCAAAACAGAGAGAAGATCATCGCGAACCAGCATCGGTCCGCAGATTACCTTCTCCCTGCAGAGAAATAATTTTTCCAATTAAGAGGCGGCGAGCGCCGCCTCTTCTGCGATTCCTTTTGGAATCTCATTCGGTGTTGAACGCACCAGACGTTCCATAGACATCATGCCGATGTTCGGTTTAGACATCTCGGTGTATTCATAGATGAACTCAAACACCGTGTCCGCCTGATCTGCGGCAACGATGACGTAGAATTGCTCCACATCAAACGACCCTGAGAGTCCCCCGGCAATCACGCGCTGGCCGATCGGATGCCCGTTGACGTTGTAAAAATGACACGAATTGATGCCTTTCTTGTGTAACTCAGCGAACAACAGATCTGAGCCTCCATGGTACAAAATGCCCGAAATCATCCAGGTGTAACTGAGATTTGGGACCACGGGCTTTTCATGTTTGGCTGGAAGTGTCGTGCTCATCACTTAACCTCCAAGCGCATGTTCTTGATTCAGGCGCTCCACAATGTGTGGAGGCACGTAGGTTGCTGCCTGCATCAGTGGTGTTGCATAGATGTAGCCCATCCCCGGTGTG
>JAGYIK010000169.1 GCA_018402605.1 Litorivicinus sp.
AATCACCCTGGCGCGCAGCTTCGGCCGATTGACCAATCGCACCTGGCAACCCGGCCACAATCCCTGCGAAGATCAACAAACTGATTCCGTTACCAATTCCTTTCTCTGTCACTTGCTCACCGAGCCACATCAAGAAGACAGATCCCGAGACGAAGGTCACCACGGCCACAAAATGGAAATGGAAGTCGGCGGCAAAGGCCACACCTTGGCCTGCCAATCCCATCGATACTCCGATCGATTGAATGGTTGCCAAGACGACCGTGCCGTAACGGGTGTATTGCGTGATCTTTCGCCGTCCGGCCTCACCTTCCTTTTTTAAGGCTTCTAGTGAGGGGACTGTCGCTGTCAACAACTGCATCACAATCGCTGCCGAGATGTACGGCATGATTCCCAACGCAAAAATCGACATCCGCTCCAACGCGCCGCCGGAAAACATGTTGAACAGACTTAGGATTGTGCCTTGAGTTTGTTCAAACAATGCTGCCAGCCGATCTGGATTGATACCGGGAACAGGAATATGCGCTCCCAACCGGTAAACAACCACTGCAATCACAACGAACCGCAGCCGAGACCACAGCTCCGTCAGACCACCTTGCGCGCCAGGAGTCGCCATTATTCTTCGACCTTACCGCCGGCGGCTTCGATTGCTGCCTGTGCACCCTTGGTCACTTTAATGCCCTTGACGGTCATCGCACGCGTCACTTCACCCGCTAGAATAATCTTAACGTACAGAGTGTTCTCACCAATCAAACGCGCAGAGCGCAACGTTTCCATGGTCACTTCGGTGCCTTCAATCTTATTCAGCTCAGCCAAACGAATCTCATCACGAACCAAGCTTTTACGCGACGTGAAGCCAAACTTTGGCAACCGGCGCTGTAATGGCATTTGTCCGCCTTCGAAACCTGGCTTCACAGATCCACCAGAACGTGACTTCAGACCCTTGTGTCCACGACCACCGGTCTTACCCAGACCCGAACCGATGCCTCGACCGACACGCTTCTTATCTGGACGGCTTCCTGGAGCTGGAGATAAGCCATTTAAACGCATTACGCTTCTCCTTCCACACGTACGAGGTAATTGACCTTATTGATCATGCCCCGAACGCTCGGTGTATCTTCAACCTCGACTGTCTGATGCATACGGCGCAATCCCAAACCCTGGACACACAATTTGTGCTTGGGGTTCTGGCGGATTGGGCTGCGCACCAGCGTCACTTTCAGCATTTTCTTTTCTGCCATGACTGTTTTCCTTAGCCGAGAATCTCGTCAACGGTCTTGCCACGACGTGCGGCCACATCTTCAGGAGACTGCATCTCCGAGAGGGCTTTGATCGTCGCGCGAACAACGTTGGCTGGGTTTGTTGATCCATAGCACTTCGCCAGTACGTTCTGGACCCCTGCGATTTCCAACACAGCACGCATCGCACCACCTGCAATGACACCTGTACCCTGTGATGCTGGCTGCATGTACACCTTCGATGCACCATGCGCAGCGCGTGTTGGGTATTGAATCGTATCGCCATCCAACTTCACTGAAACCATGTTGCGGCGTGCCGCTTCCATCGCTTTCTGGATCGCTGCAGGCACTTCGCGCGCTTTACCACGACCGAAGCCAACCTTCCCGTTACCATCACCCACAACTGTGAGCGCGGTAAAACTGAAAATCCGGCCACCTTTAACAACCTTGGCAACCCGATTCACCTGAACCAGCTTTTCCTGCAGATCGCCCTGCTGCTGTGTTTCTACTTTTGCGTTCATCGGATCCCCTTAAAACTCAAGTCCACTCTCACGTGCCGCGTCAGCCAAAGCCTTCACACGACCGTGATAACGGAACCCTGACCGATCAAATGCGACCGCCTGAATCCCTTTTTCCTTTGCACGTTCTGCGATGCGCTGACCCACCAAGACTGCAGCGTCGACATTACCGCCGCTCTTTTCACGCAGGTCTTTGTCGAGAGTCGACGCAGCACAAATCACGTTTGATCCATCGCCAGAAATAATCTGCGCATAGATATGACGTGGTGTACGGTGCACACACAACCGATTGGCACCAAGCTCGCGCATTTTGGCGCGTGAGCGGCGAGCGCGACGCAACCGGGCTTTTTTCTTGTCCATCATGTCGGCTCTCCTTACTTCTTCTTGGCTTCTTTACGACGCACGTATTCGTCTGAATAGCGCACACCCTTGCCTTTGTATGGCTCTGGTGGACGGTACGCACGAATCTCGGCAGCCGCCTGACCCAGCAGTTGTTTGTCTGCTGACTTCAGAATGATCTCTGTCTGACTGGGTGTTTCTGCTGTCAC
>JAGYIK010000017.1 GCA_018402605.1 Litorivicinus sp.
CGTGTTGCGAGTGGACGGGTGTGCGTTTGTCGACGCTACTCGCTGAAGTGGGGGTTAAACCCGAGGGTAAATGGGTGCTTGCCGAAGGTGCGGATGCCTCTGGCATGACCCGTTCGATCCCGATCGAGAAAGCGCTAGACGATACCATTATCGTTTGGGGTCAAAATGGCGAAGCGTTGCGTCCCGAGCAGGGATACCCACTGCGGGTGCTCACTCCAGGCTGGGAAGGCAACATGTCCGTGAAATGGTTGCGTCGCCTGGAAATTGGTGACCAGCCTTGGCATCACCGCGAAGAGACATCGAAGTACACCGATCTCATGCCGGATGGGCGTGCGCGACGTTTCACGTTCGAACAAGAATGTAATTCGGTGATCACCTCACCATGTCCCGAAAAACCCCTGCGCCACAAGGGCTTCCTGGAAATTCGGGGTTTTGCGTGGTCGGGCAGAGGAAAAATCAAAGCGGTCGATATTTCACTGGACGGTGGAGTCAACTGGCGTCGAGCAGAATTAGATGGCTTGGTGTTGTCAAAAGCGCTGACACAATTCCGATTCCAGACGCAATGGAACGGAGAACCTTGGTTGCTGCAATCACGGGCGATTGATGAAACTGGGTATGTACAGCCAACTCTCAAGCAGCTGCGAGATGAGCGCGGTGGTTGGTCGATTTATCATAAGAATTCGATCCACACATGGAACGTGACGGAAAGCGGAGAAGTCTTCAATGTCCAAATCACTTAATTCGGCTTTAGCCGCTGTTTTACTGGTCTGCGCCGGTGGCGTTCAAGCGGGTGTATTGGGCCTCGGCTCCACCGCCACCCCAGAGATGATCGCTGGATGGGACATTGATATCCGACCTGACGGTCAGGGTTTGCCGGATGGTGAAGGTTCAGTGGCGGACGGTGAAGCGATCTATGAGGCGCAGTGCGCCAGCTGTCATGGCTCGTTCGGTGAGGGCGTAGGTCGTTGGCCGGTCCTCTCTGGCGGTTTTGGAACCCTTGACACACTGGATCCGAAGAAAACAGTGGGGTCCTATTGGCCCTATGCATCCACACTTTGGGACTATATTCACCGCGCAATGCCGTATGCGGCCCCGCAGTCGTTGACGGATGATGAGGTGTACTCTGTTGCGGCCTATGTGTTGTATCTGAATGACATTGTTGATGACGATTTCATTTCCAACCGAGAAACGTTTTCGAAAGTGAAAATGCCAAATGAAGCGAATTTCTATGTCGATAATCGGCCTGATGTGCAAAACACGCGATGCATGGAGAATTGTGCGGATCCAAGACAATTTGAGATCGTGACAACGATCAATGGTGTGACACCAACGGGGCATTTCAAAGAGGATTCTGGAGTCGCTGCAAATCACTACGGTGGTGCGACCCCGATCGCCACTGCGAAAGCAACTGAGGTCGCACTGTCGGATGCTGCAACCAACGGCAAATCGGTGTATGACAAAGCATGTATGGCATGTCACACCATGGGAATAGCCGGTGCACCGAAGACAGGCGATGTGGCCGACTGGTCAACGCGCATTGCGCAGGGCATGGATGTGCTTCACAGTAATGCAATCAATGGCTATCAAGGCGAAAAGGGTGTCATGCCTGCGAAGGGCGGAAACATGTCGTTGTCCGATGATGAGGTCCGTGATGCAGTGCTGTATATGGTCGAGTCGAGTCAGTAAGCCTGTGGCGCCGATTGCATCGGTCTTGGGCCCGCCCTTGGCTTTTGGCAAATTGCGCCGCGCACGTTAGGCTAGGTCTAGTGCGTGTTGGGTCATTTTTAACATCATCAATGTATAACAGAGAGCAGAGAGGAGAGTTGCGATGGATCGTCGGAGTGTACTGAAGGCGGTATAGGTTTGATGGGAGCAGCAGCGGCCGGTTTACGGTACGCCACGATTGGCATGGGCTGCATATTCCGAGCACGCTTTTAAAGCACGTGCCGCACAGGATGCGCTAGAAAACTTGTATGGTGCAAATGCCACCACGCCGAGTGATCAAGTCAAGCTGATCGTGCCTCCTATCGCGGAGAATGGCGCTCGGGTTGATGTTGAGGTTGAAACAGATCTTAAAGCAGACTCAATCGCGATTTTGATCGAGAAAAATCCAGCGCCTCTGGCGGTCAGTGTGGATTTGCCAGAGGGGACTCAGGCGAAATTTAAAACACGCTGCCGGATGGGTGAAACTACCAATGTGACCGCGGTTGTTCAGTCTGGAGGCAAGCTCTACACGGCGACCAAGGAAGTCAAGGTCACTATTGGCGGCTGTGGCGGTTAAGAGGAGAAATAACGATGTCAATGCGAATCAGAGCAAAAGAGCAAAATGGTCTGGTGACGGTGCAATCATTAATCCGGCACCCAATGGAAACCGGGCTGCGCAAGGATAAGGATGGCAACACGATTCCTGAGCATTGGATTCAGGAAGTCGTCGTCGAGTCAGCGGGCAAGCAGGTATTTGCTGCAGCCCTCAACACTTCGGTGTCGAAAGACCCCTTTCTGTCATTCGCTTTTGCGGGCAAGAAGGGTGATACGTTAAAAATGTCATGGAAGGACAGTGCTGGCGAGACGGACTCGACAGAAGTGACTGTCTCTTAGTTGAGTCTCTAAATCGGATGCTCTGTGAGAGCATCCGTGACCGATGAACTTCCACCGCTCTTGAACACAACGGGTGGTGGAAGTTTTTTTGTGTGAAGAGGAAAAGCCGACCTCCGTACGTCAGCTTTGGTCGGCTGTGTTCCGCAAATTCACTTCAATCGATGCTGTCAAGCCAATGTCCCCGGGTAATCTGCGATGCCCGGATTATCAGAGACGCCCACCACTGTTGGGTGGTTGATTTTCTCGACTCTGAGGACTTCGTTTGCATCCTTCGTGGCCAGAATATAGTCACGAATGATGTCCCAGATTAATCTGCCCTCTGGTGTCCGATTGACAGTGGCCCAACCGGCCACGCGATAGGTCCTATTCGGGTCAATGGGGTCACCATTGTCCAGTCGTGGCTCGGAAATCCGCTGGCCGAGTGGTTTTAACGGCGCAATGGTGTAATCCATGCCCCCAATGCGCACCATGTCACCGCCAGACTGCAAATAGGGATCAGGATCAAATAGGTTGTCGGCGACCGACTCGAGCGTATCGATGAGTTGTTGACCGGTCATCTCGCTGACATACGTTTCTGAGTAAGTTGTTGCGACTTGTGACATCACGTCATCCATCGTAATCCAGTCCCCTTCGAGAATACTGGGCCCCCATCGAACGCCCGCTGACATCGCGATATCGGCGTCATATTCCCAGCGTAGCGCGTTACAGATCACTTGGTCCCAAGTTCCCATGAAGTTCCCACGCCGGTACAACGTTTGGTCGGCTTTGGCTAATTTTTCCGACAGAATCTCGTCGAACGTTTTGCCAACCCAGGTTGGATTGTAGAAAAATTCGGTGCGTCGGCTTTGTACGATGGTCTCGTCATAGATGGTTTGACGCATTTGTGCGATGAAGGCATCCATTTCAGGGTCCGCCGGCAACCAATTTGTGATGACAGGGAACATTTTATAGTCCATCTGAGTCAGCTGGCCGCCCTCGATCGAGAAGTCCATACAACCCACGAACTTACTATTAGAGCCTGCGTTGGTCACCCAGCAGTCATAGCCCGCTGGATTTTTGACTTTCACCGGAACTGGAATGCCATCGTGCGTGTGACCGCCGAACACGGCATTGAGGCCGGGCACGCGCTCAGCCATTTTGATGTCGACATCCATGCCATTGTGGGACAGTAAGACGACAGCATCCGGTTGCTCATTGCCCCGAATTTCCTCAACCAGGTCGGCCATGTCGTCTTCACGGAGGCCAAAAGACCAGTCAGGGAAAAATTCCGGTGGATTGGCGTTTGCGGTCCGCGGAAATGCCTGCCCAACCACAGCAATGCGCGCGCCATTGATTTCTTTGATCACGTAGGGCTGGAATGCGTGACCTGAGTCTTCGTCATACAGGCCACGACCATCAAATTGTTCAACCAATGCAGGGTACTCATCACTGAATAATGAGTCCTCGAGTACGCGGACATTTTGCCCAATAAAGTCGCCTTTGAATAACGCAACATTGGAGAGCACTTGCGCCTCTGGATAGGTGAATTCCCAGTGTCCAACCATCACATCGATGCCTAAAATATTTGATGCTTCGACCATGTCAACACCGCGCGTCCACAGCGAGGTTGCGGATCCTTGCCATAGATCTCCACCGTCAATTGTCAGCGTATTCTGAACTCCGCCTGCTTGCTCCCGTAGCCGATCAAGTAGGGTTTTGAGGTGCGAGAAGCCACCGGTTGGGCCAAATTGTCGAGCCGCTTGGAGGAAGTTGAGATAGGTATACGCATAGGCTTCGGCACTGTCCTCGCTGAGACCGGCTTCTGCCAATAGTTGTCGCCCAACAGTATGCGGTGGACGCCCATAGGCATCACCCACGCCCAAATTGACATTGGGCTCACGGAAATAGACTGGGAGGAGCTGGCCGTGGACGTCGGTCAGATGCAGTATCCTTGCATCACCGGTCATGGGTTTATCATAAAAGCCCTCGGGAGCTCTGGGGCTTGCGAGCGTCCGAGCGTTGAGCATTCCCGGAAATGAGCCAGCGGCCGCTGCGGCCGCCATGATTTTCATAAATTGACGTCGGTTGATTGTATGCATGCCAGTCCTTGCAGTTCATTGGACTCTGAAAGTTAGCGCAGGAATGCGGTATGGTTGGAGGATATTGTCCAGTTGAATTCCAGTCTAAAGCGATTGAAAACACTCTTTCAGAAGATCACGTTATTCTTAACGGTTATAAGCTTAGGTGTACCAGTTTCAGCCGATGTTGTGAAGCCTGCTTTGGTGGAAATCAGCGTCTACACCGATGAGCGGGTCGAAATTGAAATTCGCACCAGCCTCGAAGCGCTGCTGACTGGAATCAACGGGCGGTTCCGGAATACCACCGAGTCGCCCAATGCAGAGGCCTATGATCGGTTACGCGCATTGTCTCCTGAGGCGCTCTCTCTTGAGTTTGAAGGCTTTCATCGGCAGCTTCTGGATGGAGTCTGGTTGCGAGGCGATGGGAAACCGGTCGCACTTGAGATTTCGCAAATCGACGTCGGCCCAACAGGGTACACCCAGGTGCCCAGACCCTCAGTGATTCGGCTTGCCGGCAGACTCCCACGCAGCGTGCAAGCGATCCAGTGGTATTACCCATTACGCTTCAGCGATCAAGCGGTTCGTGTTCGGCAAATCGATTTGCAAAATGAAAAGTGGCACTGGTCGAGCCACCAGTGGATACGTGAGGATCGCCCGTCGACGCCTTTTGCGCTCAATGCTGTCTTCACGCAACCCAGTTTTCTTGATGTGGCCTCGACATACACCGACGCCGGGTTTGCTCACATCATTCCGCGGGGCCTCGATCATATTTTATTCATCATCGGACTCTTTCTGATGACGATGCGTTTGCAACCGTTGTGCTGGCAGGTCACCATGTTCACGCTCGCACATTCGATCACACTGTCTCTCGGTGTTTTTGGTTGGGTGAATTTGCCGCCACAGATTGTCGAGCCATTGATCGCCTTGTCGATTGCCTATGTGGCAATCGAAAACCTATTTTTCCGCAACATGACGCGGATCCGATTGCCCCTCGTCTTCGTATTTGGGTTGCTTCATGGCCTTGGTTTTGCCAGCACACTGGTGGAGTTTGGGTTGCCTCGGGATACCTATGTGTGGGCTTTAATCTGGTTCAATGTAGGCGTTGAGGTTGGGCAAATTGCGATCTCACTATTTCTATATTTCGCCATCACCGTCTGGTTTTCTGATCCCAACCGCTACCGGATATGGGTTGTGATACCCGGATCGATTGCGGTTTCGGCGGTTGGAGCCAGTTGGTTTGTTGAGCGGCTGCAGTTTTTTAGCGGCTCGTGACGGGTGTCAGGATTGCGGTAATTGTTTGCTCGATGGCATAGGCATAGAAGTCGATCGCATCGGGAACGCCATACCGAGGCGGACTCAATTCTTCGCCTGACGCGCTGAGAAAGAGAAGTGTTGGGGTGCCGAACGCCTGATAGCGCCTCGCAAAATCGACGGATGTAATTGGCTCGCCGTTGAAGTCGATGATGGTTGGATTGACGCCGATATCGACTTCTGAAAAGCGAACGCGCCCGGCGAACTGGCCAGATGCTCTCAGGGGTTGAAGAATTTCACGCTCCAGACGTTCACAAAAGCTGCAACCCGGCTGGGTCACCATCACAACCCAAGGTTGGTCATTTTGAGTTCCGAAATTTGCCAGTTGCCCTGAGCTTGCTCCCGCGGAAGTAGCCAAGACACACAGCATCAGGATCACCAGCCAACACTGAGACAACATGCTCCCGCGCGCGGCCGCGATGGTTGGTCTGGATGGTCGTGACATCCAGATCCTGTGGCGCGCTGTGCTTTGCTTCTTCGCACTGTGTGTCATGCCGACTCCAACTGATCGTATGTTGTGAGTTTGGCGTTGTTGGTGCGTGCTGGCAATGAGTTGTGATCTGGTGGGACGGATCGATGCGAGGCCGCCTCGATGAAGCCCAATGTGAATCTCGTATGGCACCACTTCGCGGTCTGAGCATTTCATTGTAAGATGCGGCTGCGCGTCACGAATGCTTTTGTTTGCGCGTCACGAGATTTTTAGGGGCCGCCCGAAGCGGCGTCGCCATACAACCGAATCAACTAAAATGAGGAATTGAAGATGAAAAAATATATCGTGTTTGCAATGGCGACGTTGCTGAGTTCGGGTGCGGTCGCTGCCGGAAACGCTGATGCGGGCAAAACCAAAGTTGCAGTCTGCGCGAGTTGTCATGGGGCCAATGGAAAAGCGCTGGTACCCACGTATCCAAGTTTGGCCGGTCAAAATGCGGCCTACCTTGAGGGCACGCTGAAGGCCTATCGGTCTCAGGAGCGTAAGGGCTACCAGGCGGCTATTATGTACGGTATGGCCGCTTCGCTGTCTGACCAAGATATTGCGGATATTGCAGCATTTTACGCAAGCCAGAAGTAAGGCTGCTCTGCGAGAAAACGGCCGCTGATGCGGCCTTTGACTTACGCGGTTCGCTCGGGACGAGGATGAGGCGTGTGTTTCATGCGCTACACTTCGATGCAATTCACCGCGAGTCCCGAATTTGAATATCCGGTGGCGTGCCCCAATTAAACGATGCTGGGACATCACTGATGTGGGCCTATATGGCCTGACCCAATCGGTCCTGTCTGCATTGATGAGGAAGCGGTGTGGTGGACTATGGTGTCCGATGGTGAGTATGGATTCGGCGAGACGATGGGTCTGGGCCTTTAACCGCCGTTCCTGTGGGCTGCATCAACGTGAGAGCAAATAATGTTGAGTTTTGTTTCGATGGGTCGCGTTCGGCGAAATTCAAGCAGTTGCGAGCCAGGCGTAGTCTGCTGATCGATTCGTCTGCCGCTTTCCTTCCGAAGGCGTGGGCCACGTACTGGCGGAACCTGCGACGCCGAGTTATCCATCCCAATCGTTTCGAAACTCTTTCGCGCGCGATGGTTTGTAGCTCAAGAGGCAAGGCTGCTGTCGTCGGATTGGCTTCCCATCGGGGGCGAGGTCCGTGCGGGGAGTCGATCCTTGCACACGCTGAGTCTTTGCCGGGGCCAGTTGCACGCATTAGTGACAGGCGCACCGGATCCCAAGTTGGGGTTGCGCTGTTGTGATGGTTGAGCATGCTGAGATCGATGCACTGCGTTCGCCGATAGAGCACCTGAAAAGGCACCGGATTCGCGCTGAAGGGTCGGATATTCAGGCCGGTGAGACGATTGTCGCGCCCCGGTCGCCGCTTGATTGCTGAGCATGTTCAAGCCTCAATTGAGTGGTGGCGCAGGTGGTAGTCCAATGTAAACCGCGTGTTGGGGTCTGTTCTACTGGTGAGGAGCTGGTAACATCTTCAAGAGGGGTGCCGGGCTCAGGATTGATTTACGATTCGAACCGACCCTTCATGACCGCGCAACTCGGTTGATATGGTTGCCAAGTGGAGGTGTCAGAGCATGCTGGCGATACCCTCGAGGCGATGGTTGGGTTTTCTTTTTAGAAAAAGTGATGGCGGCTTCTTTTGGATTTGGTTGTGTCATCCGGGGCCGTTTCGATGGGGGCGGTATGATTTTGCGAAACCTGTACCTGAAGCGGTCGGGGCTGAACTTGTGTTTCATAAGGTCACGCAAAAACCCGGTAAGCCGCTTCTTTTTGCAGGCCGCTGAATGGGACACTCACTTTGGGTTGCTCCGGTAATCCGGTATCGACGACGGCCAATTGCCGATTTTACGTGCACCATGCGCTGGCCGTGATGCGCAAAAGCCGATGGAGCAAACCATTAAATTGCGACTGAGAATGACGTCGAGAAACCAGAAGGTACAGCCAGGCTTTCGCTGAAGGCCCGGTGTGTCCGGTGGGGAAAGAGGGCGCAATGGTTCGCGCGCTGGAGGGGCAGGAGTCATCGCGAAGCCATTATTGGAGATGAATGGCTGGATTGTGCTCAGTGGTTACTCTGTCTGTGCAAGCCGGCGAGCGCAGGTTTCTCGTCTTCACCCCGCTATCCAAACGTCACCCGATATATTTTGACGGATATAACGGTTTGGCGACATGCCTGAAAAATAACAGATGGGCCAGACACGAATGAATTCAGAAATCCTGACTGGATCGTTTTGGACGATCTTTCCGTATTTACGGTTGTCGATCACGGATGTTTGCAACTTTAAATGTTCGTATTATCGCCGGATGGCTATCAGGGAGATCCAGATGGCTTTTGGCGTGGATGAAATTCGTCGATTGGATTGCAGGTTTCGCGGAACTCGGCACCCGCAAAGTACGGCTCACTGGTGGCGAACCGACCCTTCGCAAAGACTTCATCAGGGCCTGGTTCAGGTGGTAGTCGCAGACACTGGGTATCGAGAAGGTTGCGATGACAACCAATGGCTACAAGTTGCCAGAGCGCGCGCAAAGCTTTTCGATGCAGGAGTCTCCGCGATAAACGTCTCGATCAACGGCTTGACTGAAAGTTTCATTTGATCACCGGCAAGAACCGGTTTGAAGAGGTGATGGAAGGGCTTGCGCTGTGCCACCAAATTGGATTCTCGCTGTCAAAGTCAACGCGGTCTTGCTGAAAGATCTCAACCACGATGAATTAGATGCATTCATCGATTGGGGCGGGCCATGAATTAATTTGCGCTTTATCGAACTGATACGGAGACAGGGGATAACACGGCGTATTTTGAGAAGTACTCATTTGTCAGCGACATTTTTTGGGTGCAAAAGCTGACGCTGGCGGTTGGCAGGAAGCGCCAGAAGCGATGGCGGGGCCCGCGAGAGTATGGAAGCATCCGTCGCGTGACGGTAGTAGGGGCTCATCGCACTTATTCAAAAAGATTTTTGCACCACCTGCAAATCCGTTTGCGGGTCTCCGCTCGCGGCGGACTCCATCTGTGCTTATTTGGTGAGGGTGGCCATGATTTAAGACCGTATTTGCAAAGGTGATGCGGGACAAAGAAGCGCTGAAAGAGAGAGTATTTGTGAGTTGTTGATTTGAAAGTGGCTGGTCATGGCTTGCCGATCGGAACACGGAGCGACACCGCACTTTGCATCAATCGGAGGTTAAGCGCGGTGAGCGTTGAGTTGATTTCGAATTTTTCTATGATTGACGTGGGTGGGAAGCGGATGACAACCTGCCGCGCGGTTGCGGCAGGCACCATCCACCTCGGCCCAAATGCTCGCGAAAGTGCGCGACAAGACGTCGCCTAAGGGCGACTGCTTCCTGATGGCTGAAATTGCGCAGGTCACTGGTGCCATGCCAATACCTTACCCATGTGTCATCCGTTACCTTTGATCAGGTCCGTCTCCTTTGAAATGCATCATAAATGCAATCTGTTCGTGTGCTTGTGAGGCCGCCGCTTTTGCAAAGACAGGGGTTGAGATGGAGGCCCTTGCTGGTGCGAACGCGGCGTTACTGTACCTGGGATCTCTGCAAGGGAAACATCTCAGACTTAAAATTTCCTGACCTTGAATTGCTCACCAAAACGGGCGGCAAATCCGGAGTATGGATCAATCCTGACGCCGAGATTCCGGAGTGGATTCTCGAGCGACCGCCGGATCACAGCCCTGAAACGAGGAAGATCGCCGTCTTGGTGATGAGGTTGCAGGGCCAGTGACGGCACCTATGAGGATGAGTCTGGGCAGTATTTGGTTGCGCAGCTATCGGCACAAGGTGCGGAAATCTGCGCGTATCAGGTCATCCCAGACGACCATCAAACCATCAGCGACACAATCTTAAAGATTTCGATCACCTGACCCCTTCAACGTCCCGCCAACATAACCAAATGAAAAGCACCTCAATCCTGCACTTCCCGGTCTGGGTGAATGGATGCGCGGCGAGAGCGCGGTATTCACCAAGACAGCATGGTTGTCCTTCTGCATGGGCGGCGGTTTATTGGGTCGTGCGCTGGTGATCACTTTGCCTGGCAGTTTGAAAGCGGTGAAAGAGTGTTTTGCATTTTTATCGAGGGGCCAACGAACGCAATTATCATGATTGAGAAGCAGGGTCGCAAAGGCCGTCTCTAATGCAGATTGAACTGGCCTGCCTTGGTATTTTTCGCGAGCTGGGAGACCACGTCGTGGTCGATGTGCAGGGCGCGACCGTGCACGACCTGAGAGTCGCACTGAAGTCGCATTTATTGACGCACAATGAAGCTGGGCTCGCCGCGGTTGTTGAGCGCTCAGTATTTGCTGCCGGCGATACGTTGTTGCATGATGGCGATCCGATTCCTGAGCAGACTCTTGCGATCTTACCACCGGTGGCTGGAGGCTGAGTTCGCGATGTTTATTGAGGCCAACGGCCAACGATGGCACTGCGGACTGGTCGATGGTCCATGTGAAACTGCTGGATTGGATCTGCAGGTATCGGATCCCGCGCATGGGGCGATTGCGCAATTTCTCGGTGTTGTCAGAGATCACAACGATGGACTTGAGGCCACGGCAGTCGATTACGATGTGCACCCTGAGTTGGCATTGAAGGCGCTTTCGTCACTCTGTGACGAGCTGTGCAATCGGTATCCAGTGCGCCTATTTATGCAGCATTCTCGCGGTCTGGTCAGGGTTGGAGAGGCGAGTGTAGTAATTGCTGCAAGTAGCGCACACCGCAAAGATGCTTTGGCTTGTGTCTCGGAAGCGATCGATTTGCTCAAGGTGCGGGTGCCGATCTGGAAGCGTGAAATCGCGCCAGATGACTCTCACCGTTGGCTTGATGGCCATTCTTTGCGCCAAGACTAGGAGATATGCATGGATGCATCGACGTTTTCGATCGATCCGCAGTTAACGCAGACCAGTTATCCCCTCGTGGCCTTGTCAGTGTCCGATCTACGTCTGGTGGATGACTCGCGTTGGCCCTGGATTCTGGTGATTCCTCGGGTCCCTCACACGGTTGAGCTGATTGATTTATCGCCCGAATTACGGAACCAAGTGCGTCAAGAGATTGATCATGTGTCACGTGTGCTACGTGATCAATTCGCTCCAGATAAACTCAATGTGGCAGCGCTTGGCAACCAGGTGCGACAGCTGCACATCCACGTGATTGCCAGATACCGTGATGACGCGGCATGGCCCAAGCCCGTGTGGGGCGTGGGAGACGCGCTACCCTACGAATCTGACGCATTAAACAGTCGGTTATCCGGACTCCGTCAAGCTCTGATTTGAAATCTGTTTCAGAGCATGCATGAGCCGCATCTGGCATCGCTGGTGCGAGGCAATCTCTGCATTATCGCCGGTGAGCTCTAGAGTGATCGGTTGGTGTATTCGTTCATGTTCACCACTGGCTTCGGTCAAGCTGTCATTGAGTAAACCCGAGTTGATCGGTATCCAGCCAAGGCCCAGCTGCGCTTGTGTGGCACTTAAGACCGCATGAATACTCGGAAGACGCTCGACATGTCCATACTGCACCAGCGCGATCCGAGGGATGCTGGGTGCATTGGCTGTGGTAAACAGCGTCTCTTTGCGAAGGTCATACCGTAAGCTGCGATGCGCAACGATCGCCCACACCAAATTGGCTTGCTGGGGGGCTTTTCCCGACTGTGAGTGTTGAGAGCCGAAGTGGCTGAGACTCAAATTCGCCCGGCTCGTGTCTGTCAGCACATAGTGCTCTGTGGGATGCTGTTGGCGAAGTGTCGTAATGGCGGTAATGAGCCCGGGGAACAGTGACACGAGCGCTGCATCGATTCGGATCGCTTCGCGCGTTCGCGCTTGATAGTCATCGTGCATCTCGTCTTGTAGCGCTTGAATCCGTTCAAAATACTTGGGCAACAAGGAATCTGCAGTAGGGGTTGGACGAATCTTCCGTCCATGCCGGGTAAAGAGACTAATAGAGAGGTCCGATTCTAATTTGCGAATGCGCCGCCCAAGAGTGGTATGGCTGAGTCCAACCGACTCCGCGGCGGCTCGCAGCGACCCGCTACGATACACCTGCCAGGCGAGATCTAAATTCGGAATATGCGTGGAATATAGCATTGAACGTCCATCCTTGGTTGTTCAAAAAGGCCCCGTTAACTGAATCACGCGGCCTTTTTCGAGTCAATCCCAGACTTACCTTTGGGTAAGCGCGGGTTTTTCGTCGGGTGTAGAGCTGACGCGGGCGGCCAATTTTATGCTGGCTTGAAATCATTTCATGCCAATGTGCAACCCAGCCGATAGTCCGGGTGACACTGCAGCATCACAGTGAACATACTCGTTGGAATGCCAATCGCACCAAAATGATGCCTGAATAGAAATCGACGTTCGGGAACAGCTTGCGTTCAGCAAAATAGGGATCAGATGGTGCGATGCGTTCGAGTTCCATTGCAACTTGCAAACGCGGATCATTGACTGAGTTCAGCAAGCACCTCATCACAAGATGCTTTCATGACCTCTCGCACGTGGATCAAAGTTTCTTATAGACCTGATGCCCAAAAGCCCATCAGTTTGAATGGGTCATTTGGATCCTTCGCCTTCGATAAATGCCGGAATGTTCTCGACTGCGCTGATTTCATCAAGCATCACAAGTACGGCTTCGTTTGCACCACCGTGTGCAGGACCCCAAAGCGCTGCAATACCAGCAGAGACGCAGGCAAAGGACTCGCACCTGTCGATCCTGGCGAGGCGTACAGTAGACGTTGAGGCATTCTGTTCATGATCTGCGTAACAAGAAATGCGGTCCATAGTGCACGCTCAACCGCCGGGTTTACTTCATAGGTCTCGCACGGTGTGCCAAACATCATGTAGAGGAAGTTCGCGCGTACGAGAGGTCGTTCCGCGGGTACATGAAGGGCTGCCCAATCGAGTGCTTGTAGCACATCGCTGCCAGTGTTGGCATTTTGGCAACCAAGCGATGCGCCGCGATTTCACGATCCCGCCTGAGCGGATGTCCATCACATCGTGATAAAACGCGGACAGTGCGCCAACTGCACCGCACATCATCGCCATTGGATGCGCGTTGTGATGAAAACTATCAAAGAAGTGGGGCGCGAGCGACTCATGCAACATGGTGTGGCGTAGACGCGAACAAACTGCTCTTTTTGCTGTGCCGTTGGAATCTGTCCGTACCACAGCAAACAGGTTTCGAAAGAATCGGGATTTCGGCGAGATCTTCAATCGAATATCCGCGGTGTAACAACACACCTTGATCGCCATCGATGTAGGTAATTTTTGATTCGGTCGCGGCAGTCGACATGAAACCGGGGTCGAACGTGAAATATCCAGCTTTAACAGACCTGATACATCGATAACGTCTGGACCTGGTTGATCCTTCATACACGGGCAATTCGACAACTTCACCGTTTGGGAGGGTGAGGAGGCGTTTTTCTCAGCCATGTTTTTCGGCTCCTTTGGTTGTAAATCCGCGAGTTAGACCAATCTCCTGAGGTCATTGTGCAGTGCACATAATTAGCGGAAGTGTGGGCCACCATAAACAGAGGGGTTTCTGTGTCAATCAGCCAGTTGATTTGTGTACAAGACGCATACGTTACCCTTTGTAACGTTATAAAGAGAGGCTTCATACTAGTGCGCACATCTACCGCATCGGTAAAAAGAGAGGAATCTGTAGACATGGCATTGTCAACTGAGCGTCCGGTCAACTTGGATTTGACCACTTTCCGGTTTCCAATCACAGCAATTACCTAATCCTCCATCGAGTGACTGGCGTTGTGCCGTTTTTCGGAAGTTTTGTATTCTGCTCGCACTCGCTTGGGTTGTCGCTCGAGAGTGAGGCGGCTTCGCCGACACCTTATCTCTTTACTCGACAACGGCTTTGTTGCGTTCATTATTTGGGGCGTCTTGGCGGCCTTGGCCTACCACCGTGGCCGGGTTGAAACATCTGTTTATGGACATGGGGTAAGCGGGTGAGACCTTGGAGTCCGGTCCGGTATTCGGGCGAAGGTCTCGACTGCGCTAGCCGCTGTATTGATTTTGCTGGCTGGAGTTTGGGTATGGTAACCAGTGTTTTGAATTATGGACGGTGGCGTTCTATGACCGGGTAGTGCAGCGTTTCAGTGCACTGATTTGGCAGCCTATACGGTTGTAATGGTTGTTTGGCTCTGGCCGTAAATGGCACCGATCTGACCTTGCACAGTGGCAGGGATTTATGGGGCAGACGTGGGTGCGTATTTTTACCTTGCTCACCATGTTAGCTCTCGTGGGGCATGCCTGGATTGACTATGGACAGTCGCACCGACTACATCAAGCATGGTGCAGTTCGGGTCGCGTTTCTCGGTGCAGTGGCGATCAGTTTGTTCGTCTATGTGGTCTGGGGTATCAGCATTCTGTGGGGGTTTTAATCCATGACTACGCTTCGTAAATTATCATTTGACGCAGTCGTCATCGGCGGTGGCGGCGCTGGGATGCGCGCGTCGTTGCAGATGGCCAAGTCCGGCTTCAAAACGGCCTGCCTGACAAAAGTCTTTCCGACCCGTTCGCACACCGTCTCGGCGCAAGGTGGTATCACCTGTGCCATTGCCAGTGCGGACCCAAACGACGATTGGCGTTGGCACATGTATGACACGGTCAAGGGTTCGGATTACATCGGTGATCAGGACGCGATCGAGTACATGTGTTCGGTCGGGCCTGAAGCTGTGTTTGAGTTGGAGCATATGGGCCTGCCGTTTTCTCGATTTGAGAATGGCCGCATTTATCAGCGACCATTTGGTGGTCAATCGAAAGATTTTGGTAAGGGTGGTCAGGCTGCGCGGACTTGCGCCGCGGCCGATCGGACAGGGCACGCTCTGTTGCACACGCTCTATCAAAACAACGTCAAGAACGACACGACCTTTCTGAACGAGTGGTTCGCGGTCGATCTGGTTCGCAACCAAGACGGTGTTGTCGTGGGTGTGATTGCCATCGATATTGAAACGGGCGAGGTGGTGTTTGTCGAGTCGAAGGCGACTGTACTCGCAACGGGTGGCGCGGGGCGGATCTACGCATCGACGACCAACGCACACATCAACACAGGTGATGGCATTGGGATGGCGCTACGTGCCGGGTATCCGATGCAAGATATGGAAATGTGGCAGTTTCATCCGACCGGTATCTATGGCGCCGGAACCCTGGTAACCGAGGGGTGCCGTGGTGAGGGTGGCTATCTGATTAATAAAGATGGTGAGCGTTTCATGGAGCGCTATGCGCCGAACGCCAAAGATCTCGCTGGCCGTGATGTGGTTGCACGTTCGATGATGACTGAGATCCTCGAAGGTCGCGGATGTGGCGAGCATGGCGATCATGTGATGCTGAAACTCGACCATTTGGGCAAGGAAATCTTGCACTCGCGCCTACCAGGCATTACCGAACTATCGAAGACCTTTGCGCACGTGGATCCGGTTGTTGCACCGATTCCGGTCGTGCCAACCTGTCACTATATGATGGGTGGGCTGCCGACCAATATCCACGGGCAGGCGATTATGCAGGTCAACGGTGAAGATCAAATCATCCCGGGTCTCTATGCCTGTGGTGAAGCGGCCTGTGTTTCGGTGCACGGGGCCAACCGTCTGGGTGGAAACTCACTGCTGGATTTGGTGGTGTTCGGCCGGGCTGCCGGTCTCTTCATTGAAGAGCAATTGCAGCAGGGTATTGAGTACCGTGCCGCGAGTGAGGCCGATGTGGATCGCGCGATGAGTCGCCTCAATCAGCTCGACACCAATGACAACGGCGAAGACACGGCAGTTTTGAAGAAAGAGTTGCAGTCGTGCATGCAGAATTACTTCGGTGTGTTCCGTGATGGTGATTACATGAAGAAGGGCCGCGAGCAGTTGGCCTCGATGCGTGATCGCGTCGCGAATTTGGCGATCTCTGACAAATCCAAAGCGTTCAATACGGCGCGTATGGAGGCCTTGGAGTTGCAAAACTTGTTCGAGGTGGCGGAGGCGACTGCGATCTCTGCAGATGAGCGCACTGAAAGCCGGGGCGCGCATTCGCGTCGCGATTTCCCCGTGCGGAATGATGCCGACTGGTTGTGTCACTCATTGTATGATCCAAACACGCAAAGCTTGTCAAAGCGCTCTGTGAACTTCACACCGAAGACCGTTGAGACCTTTGAACCGAAAGAACGTACGTACTAAGGGGTACTTGAGATGTTAGTCAGTGTCTATCGTTACAACCCCGAAACGGACCGTGAGCCCTACATGCAAGACGTCGAAGTTTCACTCCCTGAGGGGAAAGACTTGATGGTTTTGGATGTGCTCAATCTGATCA
>JAGYIK010000170.1 GCA_018402605.1 Litorivicinus sp.
CAGAGACTAGCTTCAAGAAGCGTCGGGGGACAACCTCGGAGCGAGTTCGGCGGGCCCACCTCATTGATGCCGACAACTTGCTAGGTGACCCCACAGTCACCAATCCGGAAACGATTGCTGCAACCTTTGAGCGGTATCGGCAGGTCTCGGGATACCAGTCAGGTGATCAAGTCTTCATTGCCACCGGGACCAACGGGAGGCACGTCTTTGAGGTGGAGCGTGCATGGCCCAATGTGCGACACATGCGTAGGTCCGGTCCTGATGGTGCCGATCTCGAACTCCTTGACGTAGCCGAGTGGATTTCTTCGTCCCGCAGATTCACCGATGTCGTGATCGGATCGGGGGACAGGATCTTTCTAGTCGCCTATGAGCAACTGATTGGTGCCGGCCTGTCGGTGACAGTGGTGGCGCAATATCGTCATCTGGCTGTTGGTCTTGCTAGCCGTGCTCACGGCTCAATTCGCTATCTCGGGTCTGGCTCGCCGGCCATCAGTAGGGAGGCCGCCTGATGCCATTCATATCAAGGATCATCGATTGAGCGGTCCCATTCACCGACCATTCAGCCCACATTCATCCCACCTCTCCGACGAAAGCGAAATTCACTAATGCGCCCACCACGACATAGCCCTGCCACCGTTCCGAGCCGCGTTGTTGCGGTGAGCGCCCTGCGTGCAATGGGTGTCCGATTTCAACCGAATGACACCATTCCCGAGGCAACCCTTGCCGAGGTACGTCCACACAGCCCTCGCGGGATGCTCCCACTCATCTCTGATGAGATGCCGCTCTACTACGCCGAAGCTGAGGCTTACATTTGGCGCGTCGTCTACCGCGAAATTGACTCCGGCGAGAAACGCGAGCTGAGAGGTCATGTGATTCTGGTGCGCTAAGCTTGCCCCCGGTTGCGTATCTTCGCAGCATGGAATCACGCACTGAAATCAAAGAACTAGGCGAGTTCGGACTCATCAAACGTTTGACTGCAGAATGGCCGCAACACCACGACACAACTGTATTGGGTGTGGGTGACGATGCCGCAATTGTTGGCAAAGGCGATGTGCTTTCAGTAATTACTACCGACATGTTAACTGAAGGAGTGCACTTCAATTTGATGTACACACCTTTAAAACATTTGGGTTACAAGGCAGTCGCCGCGAACATTTCAGACCTCTGCGCCATGAATGCTAGTCCGCGCTACATTACGGTTTCAGTCGCGATATCGAACCGTTTTTCAGTAGAAGCGATGGATGAGCTCTATGAAGGCATTCGCGCAGCGTGTTCGGTTTACAAGGTTGATTTGATTGGCGGAGACACTACGAGCTCTTTGGGCGGCCTCGTTATTTCAATTACGGCGATTGGTGAGGTACAGCGCGAGCAAATCACGTATCGTTCAACCGCTCAGTCGGGAGATCTGATTGTTGTGAGTGGCGATGTGGGCGGGGCTTACATGGGTTTGCAACTGCTCGAACGCGAGAAGCACGTATATCAAGAAGCGCCGGGTATTCAACCCGACTTAACAGGATTTGAATACATTTTAGAGCGCCAATTGAAGCCCGAAGCTCGGGTAGATATTGTGCGGCATTTGGCAGAACTGAAGGTGAAGCCGACGGCGATGATTGACATTTCAGATGGTCTTGCGTCAGAAGTGCTGCATATTTGTGCAGAGTCGAATTTGGGCTGCCGCATTTACGAAGATAAGATTCCGATTGACCAGCAAACGTACGATACGGCGCGTGACTTCAACCTCGATCCAACGCTCTGCGCATTGAGTGGCGGTGAAGATTACGAGTTACTCATGACTGTTTCACAGGCCGATTTTGAAAAGATCAAAGGTGACCCGCATTTTTCGATCATCGGTTACATGCGCGATGTCGCCGAGGGGTGCTCACTCACCTTTAAAAACGGAGGTGAAACACCCTTGGTTGCTCAAGGTTGGGATGCATTCAAACCGGCTCAGTGAACCGCCATACGCTGAACAAACTGTTGGCCATCTAAACGGGTCAACTCAATCAAGTACATTCCTTTGCTCCAGCTTGAAACATCAAGCACAGTGCGCTCTTGCTGCACACGTGTTTCATAGACCATCCGGCCGTTTAGGCCGAAAACACAAACGCGAACACCTTCGTGGGCCAATGCTGGTGGAATGACCAAGGTTGCGTTGTGCGTTGCCGGATTTGGAAAGATTTGCACGTGTTGTGCCGCCGTGTAATCAGTCACTGATGTGGGGCCGTCAAGCGTCGCGTCAGGACCAGTATAGGGGTCGATCGGATCATCGTCCTCTTCGGTGTCTTCTTCT
>JAGYIK010000171.1 GCA_018402605.1 Litorivicinus sp.
GGCATCTAAAAAATAGAGATCAAGGGGTTTTTTGATCTTATACGCAAAGTCACCGGTCAATAGCACCCACGCCAAGTCAGACTCGATACATTCGATCGATTCCGTTGCGTGCGGATAGCATGTTGGATGCATCAAAGTCGCGATGATGGTCTCGCTCAAGGCGTCCTCCCGGTATACTCGCGCCCATGAACTCATGGTCGCAGCGTCTGTTGAAACTGTTATTGGCCCTACTGGTTGCAGTGGGGTTGGTCCTAGTCTATCTCAATGCACATCTCAGCAAGCAATTCGATTCATTGTCTTGGGCGGTTGGCGCGAAGATTTTCGCCAGACCTCTTGAGCTGTATCAGGGGGCGCCTTTTAACCAAGCACAGGTGGTCTATGAGCTGAGGTTACTGAATTATCAGCAGGTGGAGACACAGCCGAGCCAGGGCCAGTTTCGGCAAACTGCAAATGCGCTTGTTGTTGGGATGCGGGGTCACCGCTATCCAGATGGCGTCGAACCGGATCGTTTGGTACGAATTCAATTCGATGCCCAATCCGTTCAGGGGATTCAAACAGTTGACGCTGCAGCGGTCGATCTTGTGCGATTTGAGCCTGCTGTACTTGCGCAATTGTCGGGTACCCATGCAGATCGCGAACTGGTCTCACTGACGGATTTGCCGCCGACTTTTGTGCCCATGCTTTTAAATGTTGAGGATCGTGATTTTTATCAGCATCAAGGCATCTCAGTTACTGGGATTGCGCGCGCACTGATCAACAACGTATTGGCAGGTCGCTTTGCGCAGGGTGGCAGCACACTGACCCAACAGTTGGTCAAGAACCTGTATCTTACCCGTGAGCGCACACTGACTCGGAAGGCGGTCGAAGCCGTTTATGCGATCTTGCTTGATGCCAACTTTGAGAAAGATGCGATTTTACGGGCCTATATCAATGAGGTGTTTCTGGGGCAATGGGGCAATCGTGCGATCCATGGCTTTGGGACGGCATCGCAGTTTTATTTCGGGCGTCCGATTTCGGAGTTGAGCACGGCCCAGCAAGCACTGTTGATCGGTTTGATCAAAGGGCCGAGTGCGTTCAATCCGCGGCGCCACCCAGAACGGGCATTGGAGCGGCGCAATTTGGTCCTGCGGATGGCCATGGATGCTGGTCTGTTGACACCAAATGATGCGGCGAATGCGATGGCCTCAACGCTCTCTGTGCCGGACAATCCGGCCGATCGTATTGGCCGATTTCCGGGTTACGTCGCGCTCGTTCGCCGTGAGTTGACCGCCGATTACAGCAGCCAGCAACTCACAGCTGAAGGACTCTCCATCTACACCGCGTTGGATCCGCAGGTGCATCGGGGATTGACGGTGGGTCGCGCAGAGATGTTGGTTCGCATGAAGGATATCGGACTGGATCCATCATCCGAGTTGCAGATGGGCGCCTTGGTTGTGGACCTGCCTACCGGTGAAATCCAAGCCGTACTCGCTGGACGTCGCGATGCGAGCGGGTTTCATCGTGCGCTCGATGCCCGACGCCAAATCGGATCCTTGGCCAAGCCCTTTGTCGTCGCCGCTGCACTCGAAGAAGATCCACGCCTCCATGCAGGCAGTCTGGTGCGTGATGAGGCGATCACCTTGACCGATGAGCGAGGCCAGGTCTGGGCACCAAAAAACTATGACGAGACTGAAGCCGGCGTGGTGCGATTGGAAAACGTCGTTGCAGACAGCGTAAATCAAGCGACAGTGCACTTGGCTGTCGGTTTGGGGATGGACGCTATTCTCGATCGAATGGGTGGTTATGGGCTTCCAATCGGCCCAACGCGGCCAGCCGCCACAGTCCTCGGTGTATCTGAGATGTCACCATTTGCTATTGCAGGGGTGTACCAAGCACTCTTAAATCAGGGCCATCAAACGCCACTCAAAGCGGTGCATGTAGTGGTCGATGGCGAGGGCCGGGTTCTGTCGCGGAAACCCTTTGCGTCGAAACGGATCTTTCCTGCGGGGGTGGCTGTGCAGGTGGATCATATGATGCGGGTCGGGGCCGAGGCGGGAACAGGGCGCGCGTTTGGATCGCAGTATCCAGAAGTGTTGGCGTCGAAGACCGGAACCACCGATGATGGACGTGATGCGTGGTTCGTCGGAGCCGATGGCCGGCGACTGGGTGTGGCTTGGATTGGCTTTGATGACAATCGAAAAGGTGGTTTGATTGGCTCTGTGGCTGCCTTACCTGTCATTCGCGAGGCTTTTGCTGAGATTCAGCGAATGGACCGCCCCAATGCGTTGCCGGATTCACTAAA
>JAGYIK010000172.1 GCA_018402605.1 Litorivicinus sp.
TCCTGCAAAGTCGCCATTAACGCGGCTTCTCCGGCCGCCGCGCTCTCGAGCTTGAAGCGCAACCGCAGTGCGTCAGGTAATGGATTGTCAGCAACCAGTTCCGCAATGGGCGCGAGGCCATCCAGCGCACTCAACTCAGAAAGCGCCACACTTTTCGCCACAAAGCTGACACTTTCAACGTCGTCGCGATTCGCAAGCGTCCGCTCAAGGTCGATCCGCGCCTCGAGCTCAAGCGGGTCCTCAAGAAAGATCAACGACTCACTCTGAATGGCCGATTGCGGCACCAGCGCGGACATACCCACCCAAATTTGTGCCAACCAACCGGGGATGGCCAGCAACACACCAAGCAACACGATCAGAATCACAAACTGTGTCATCCGATCTTGTGTGCGTTTCAGTGCGTCGCCAAATGCCTGTCGATGATCGAGTAGCCAGCGATTCATCGGTTCGTCCCCAGCCCATCGGAGATCAGTTGGCCGCGCTCAATCACCAGGCGGCGAAACGGCAGCGATTCAACCACTGCGCGCTCGTGCGTTGCGACCAAAATGGTGACGCCAAGTTGCTGGAACTGGGTAAACATCCGCATCACACGGGCCGACAGTTCTGGATCGAGATTTCCGGTGGGCTCATCAGCCACCAACAGTGCAGGGCGATGTACGATTGCACGCGCAATTCCGACGCGCTGTTGTTGACCGCCCGATAGCACCCGAGGACTGGCTTGTGCCTGATCCGATAAATCAACACGTGAGAGGGCAGCATTCACGCGTTTTGGGATATCGATCTCACTAAACCCGGCGATGCGTAAAGGCAGTGCCACATTATCGAAAACAGTCAGATCGTCTTCAAGATTGGGATCTTGGAAGACCACTCCAACGCGGCGACGGTATTTGGCGAGCTTCTCTCCAGAGAGCTCAGCCAGATTCGTGCCCGCGACACGAACCGCACCGGTCGAGGCCTTTTCCAAGCCCAGTAACAAACGCAACAGGGTCGATTTCCCAGCACCAGAGTGGCCTGTCAAAAACGCCATTTCTCCCGGAGCCAATCGGAAATTCACATCAGTCAGCGCCTGACGACCGCCGGTGTAGACTTTGCTGACTGATTCAAACTCGATCACGCAGCGGTCTCCGCAAACAACGCATCAACGAAGGCTTGCGAATCGAAGGGTTGCAGATCTTCAGCACGCTCCCCCAAGCCAACGAACCGAATCGGCAAGGCAAACTCGCGCGCCAAGGCGAAAATGATTCCACCCTTGGCTGTTCCATCCAATTTGGTTAATACGATACCCGTTGGCTGAATGGCTTTCGCGAACTCGCGCGCCTGACTGACCGCGTTTTGCCCTGTCGCGGCATCGAGGACTAAAATGACTTCGTGCGGAGCTCCCATGTCCAACTTGCCCAGCACGCGACCGATCTTTTCAAGCTCAGACATTAAATTGGCTTTGTTTTGTAATCGACCGGCTGTATCGGCCAATACCACATCGATCCCACGTGCCCGTGCAGACTCACAGGCGTCATACAGCACAGAAGCCGAGTCCGCTCCGGTGTCCTGAGCAATAACCGGGACATCATTGCGCTCACCCCACGCTTTGAGTTGCTCCACTGCGGCGGCGCGGAAGGTGTCACCGGCCGCCAAGAGCACCGAGCGCCCCTCCGCTTTAAACCGATGGGCGAGCTTGCCAATGGTTGTGGTCTTGCCCACACCATTCACGCCAATCATCAAAATCACGAAGGGTTTCTCGGCGTCAACAGCCAATGGGACGGCTGTGGGTTTTAAAATTTCGGTGAGAATGTCTTTCAACAAGACGAGCAAACCATCCGGATCAGAGATCTTCTGTGTGCCAGCCCGTTCGGTCAGAGTGTCTAGAATCCAATCGGTCGTTTCGACCCCCACATCGGACGACAGCAGAACAGATTCGAGTTCCTCACGCACGGCCTCATCGAACCCACCAGAGAACAACCCCCGGAGCGATTGGCCCAGTTGAGAGCGTGATTTTGAAAGCGCACTAAAAAAGCTCACGGGCTCTCGAGTGACATCAGGCGATGTCGCCACAGATACAGCCACAGGCGGTTGCGCCGTCGTCTGTTTCGACTTGGATCGAAAATACCAAAATGCTGAGGCCGCACCGAGCAGTGCCCCAACTCCGATCAGAAGTTCAATGGTCATGGTTGCGGGAATCCCTCATCTCGTAGACGGCAATGATACCATCAGCACATGAAAAGAGAGACCGCGACCACGAAGCCAGGAGCCGTTCGCATCATTGGTGGCGCGC
>JAGYIK010000173.1 GCA_018402605.1 Litorivicinus sp.
GGATTTCCCGGCATTGGAGCGCCCGCAAAATCCAACCTCTGGGCCGCATTCGGGCGGACATTGAGCGAGATTTGGTGCACTGGTGGTAAAAGTGGCCTTTGCCAGCACCGGATTGAGTTGAAAATCGCGCACGTTCGCCTTATTCCTAAAATGCATAAAAATTGGGTCGCATGTATACTACTGCACTTGATAGATTATCGCGTTCTTAACAAAGAGATGAGACCAATGAAGTCGATATGGACAGCGCTGGCGATCAGCATGATGACCACGATGGCACATGCCGCCGAAACTTCAGCTCCAGAGAGTTATCTGGGCAACGCAGATCAAGGAAAGAGCAAAAGCGCCACCTGCGCTGCGTGTCATGGTGTCGATGGGAATAGCCCCATCGCGGACTATCCGAAAATCGCAGGGCAACACGCGACCTATTTGGTATCCACCTTAAAGGCCTATCGTGATGGGAGCCGTGCCAATGCCATCATGCAGGGGATGTCGGCGGCTTTAACAGACAACGACATTGCAGATCTTGCAGCCTATTACAGTGGTCTGGCTATTGCGCCGGGTGCCGCGGATCCTGAGTTGGTCGACCGCGGGGAAACGCTGTACCGGTTCGGGGATTCTGAAAAAGGCATCAGTTCATGTGCAGGCTGTCATGGCCCGGCAGGATACGGCGTGGCCTCGGCGGGATTCCCTGCATTGAATGGTCAATGGGCTGGATACAACGTCCAGCAACTGCAGGCATTTCGTGAAGGCACGCGGGTGAATACGATGATGAATGGCGTGGCGAAAAATATGTCTGATGCTGATATGAAAGCGGTATCGAGTTACATCGAAGGATTGCGCTAATGTTGCGACGCGTTTTCGCCAAAGCATGTCTAGGTTTGGCCCTTGTGTTCAGTCAAGCCTGTGCTCAGGACGGGTTTCAGGATGGGGTGCACTACCAAACCCTCAGTAAGCCTGTGGTGACTGCAGATCCGGCGAAAGTTGAGGTGGTTGAGCTGTTTTGGTACGGCTGTCCACACTGTGATTCGCTGGATCCTGCCCTGAAAGCGTGGGCTGGAAAACTCCCCGATGACGTGAGTTTCGCAATGATGCCTGTAGTGTTCGGCCGCTCCTGGGAGATGCATGCACGGATGTTTTGGGTGGCAAAAAACCTGGGCATTCTTGAGCAAGTGCATGAGCCATTATTTAATGCGATCCACCGTGAAGGGTTGCGGCTGCAGCGTGAGGATGAAGTGGTTGCGTTTTTGTCCCGATTCGGCGCGGAGCCAGACGTGGTGCGACGTGAGTTAACGGGTTTTTCGACGGAAAGTGCGTTGCGTCTCACGGATTCGCGGGTGCGGGCGTATGGGATTTCAGGGGTGCCTGCATTGGTTGTGAACGGAAAATACGTGACCAGTGTCTCGCAAGCTGGAAGTCAGCAAGCGCTGTTTGAAGTGCTCGACCATTTAATCGAAAAGGCGCGCGCGGAGTAATTCGCGAATGATGCCGTCTTCAACGCCCAGCATGTCTGGGCGTTTCTTATTTAGAAATCGATAAGATCTGAAGCGGTGGACTTTTGTTCACGTAACGCTTTGGCGTATGCCGAATCCATCAGGTCAATTTCGATGGTGAGGTCAGGCGTCAGGCTGAAGGCTTTTGTTCGACGGATGCGGGCACGCAACTCTTGGGTGTCATCATCGTTTCGATAGAGATGGAAAAATCGCAAAAACTGTCTGTCATTTGCCTCGATTTCCGATAGCGCACTGAAGCAGGGCGTGACACGGCCATACTTGTTGCAAATGCGATTGACAAGCTTTGCCTGCGTGCGTTCATCATTGGGCAAGCCCTCTTGCCGATAAAACAAACGAACGATTTTCCCATCAGGATCGTGCGTGATGGTCAGGTACTCTTTTGCTGGACTTTGCAGCGCTTGAAATTGCTCAACTGTGTCGCCGATACGCAATCCAGCCACATCGAATGCGCTGGCAACGGAAGCGAAGGCGAGTCCCAGGGTTGCACACATCAGGCGCGAGGAAATGGATGTTTTCTGTGTCATACGTTGAGTTTAAACCATTCAGTTCTGAGATGTGTCTTTAAAGCTTTGATAGACCCGATCGAGCGTGTTGAGCGCCTGGTCTACCTCATCAGCCGTGATGATCAACGGCGGAGCGAAGCGCTGTACGTTCGGACTTGCAATCAAGCTCAATAGGCGCTCTTTGTGACCGAGAGTGACGAGTTCAGAGGCACGGCCTGCGTACTCATCTCTAAGTACGGCTCCGACCAACA
>JAGYIK010000174.1 GCA_018402605.1 Litorivicinus sp.
AGCGTGGGATTCCGCAGTTCACCGTTGATGGGCACAGGCCCGTGTGCGATTTCGACTTCCTCGGTTTGTCATTCGCCACGGAATTGGGCTACACGAATATGCTCACCGCTTTGGATTTGGCCGGCATACCACTGCACTCCAAAGACCGTGGTGACGACGATCCCATCGTTGTGGCGGGTGGGCATTCAGCGTTCAATCCGGAACCCATAGCCAATTTCATTGATGTCGCTGTACTCGGAGATGGTGAGGAGGCAGTCCTCGCACTCACCGATATCGTTCGGAACTTCCGTGCCGAAGGAAACCCCGGTGGTCGCGCCGAGCTTCTGGGGAGAATCGCGCGTTCGGGTGTCGGTTATGTGCCTCACTTTTACGATGTGGAGTACTTATCTGATGGAAGAATCAGGCGCGTAACACCTAATCGATCGGATGTCCCGTGGCGCGTGGCAAAGCACACGCTCATGGATCTTGACGAGTGGGATTACCCGCGTGCACCGCTGGTGCCACTCGCAGAAACCGTTCACGAGCGCATGAGTGTCGAGATCTTTCGCGGTTGCACACGCGGGTGTCGCTTCTGCCAGGCGGGGATGATTACTCGACCTGTGCGCGAACGGAGCAAAGCCAGCATTGAAGCTATGGTGGAGCGCGGTCTGAAGGCGACTGGCTTTGAGGAGGTTGGTCTCCTGTCACTGTCGAGTGCTGACCATTCGGAGATTGCACCGTTGGCATCATCATTAGCCGATTGCTACTCCGAATCACAGACGTCACTGTCACTGCCCAGTACGCGCGTAGACGCCTTCAACGTCGATCTCGCAAATGAACTTTCTCGAAACGGACGGCGAAGCGGCCTCACGTTTGCTCCCGAAGGCGGCAGTGAACGGATGCGTAAGGTCATCAACAAGATGGTGACCGAAGAAGATCTCATCCGAACTGTTACGACTGCCTATGCTGCAGGCTGGCGCCAGGTGAAGTTGTATTTCATGTGTGGACTTCCGACGGAGACTGATGAGGATGTCCTGCAGATTGGACGGCTGGCCGCTGAGGTTATTCGTGTGGGTCGTGAGGTTACCGGGCGACGAGATATTCGTTGCACGGTCTCCATCGGTGGTTTCGTACCTAAGCCACACACGCCTTTCCAATGGGCAGCGCAACTTGACCACGAGACCACCGATGCGCGCTTGGCCAAACTGCGTGACGCAATTCGAGGCAACCGTGAATACGGAAAGTCCATTGGTTTTCGCTATCACGATGGCAAACCCGGAATCGTCGAAGGGCTACTTTCGCGCGGTGATAGGCGAGTGGGAGCTGTCATCGAACAGGCGTGGCGTGATGGCGCGCGATTCGACGGGTGGAGTGAGCATTTCGACTACGACAGGTGGATGTCTGCATCTGATCAGGCGCTCGCTGGCACGGGTGTGAATGTCGAGTGGTTTACAACGCGTGAGCGCGAGCACGCAGAAGTTTTGCCGTGGGACCACCTTGACTCGGGTCTTGATCGTGAGTGGCTGTGGGAGGACTGGCAAGACGCGATTGACGAGGTTGAGGTTGAAGATTGTCGGTGGACCCCCTGTTTCGATTGCGGTGTCTGTGATCAGATGGGCACCCACATTCAGATCGGTCCTACGAGCGACACCGCCACAGTGAGTCTTCCCACGCCCGTGGTCGTCAGTCGATAAGGATCAGTCGACAAGCAATGGCGAAGCGTCAGCGAGTACCTCCGCGTGCAGCAGACCATGTTCCTGCAGTGCAGAAGTTGCGTATTCGCTACGCGAAGCGTGGCAGGCTGCGGTTCACGAGTCATCGAGATTTTCAACGCGCTCTGGAGAGAGCTCTCCGCCGTGCCGAGATTCCGATGGCATTTAGTGCGGGATTCTCTCCACATCCGCGAATCTCATACGCAAATGCTGCGCCGACGGGTGTGGCGAGCGAGGCTGAGTATGTTGAGATCGGTGTTGTTCGTGTGTGTGACCCAGACCAGGTCCGAGATTCCCTTGATGCTGCGCTTCCCTCTGGCCTTGACATCGTCGAGGTTGTGGAGGCGAACACCTCTGATTTTGCCTCCCGACTGCAAGCCAGCCAATGGCGTATGGACATGCCCCAGGTCACCGCAGACGCATTGAGGTCGGCCTGGTTGCTCGTGGACTCTGCTGAGTCCTGTGTCATCGAGCGAGTGACCAAGTCTGGGCGAAAAGAGATCGATATTCGTCCGGCAATTGTGGCCTGGTCGATCTCGGATACTTCGACACCCCCGC
>JAGYIK010000175.1 GCA_018402605.1 Litorivicinus sp.
TCTTTGGTTTGGCTCTTCGCCAAGGAGAGATCAAAGTCGAGGTGCTGGTCGGCTTTTCGCATCACATAAAAGTACCGACATGCATCGCGGCCCACATCATCTCTCAGTTCACGAAGCGTCACAAAGGATCCGGAGCGCGTCGACATTTGTACGCGCGCACCATCTTTATAGAGAATCGCAAATTGCACCAGCCGGATGATCAGTCGCTCAGGGTCATAGCCGAGTGCTTCTGCAGCCGCTTTGACTCGAACAATATAACCGTGGTGATCGGCACCCCAGACATAGACAATCCGATCAAAACCCCGTTCGAATTTATTCGCGATATAGGCAATGTCACTGGCGAAGTAGGTGTATTCGCCATTGTCACGCCGCACAACGCGATCCTTGTCATCGCCAAAGGTTGTTGAGCGAAACCAGAGTGCGCCCTTGTCATCATAGAGATGGCCTTTGGTCGTGAGGATGTCGATCGCACGATCGATGGCACCATTGGTGACGAGTGAGCGTTCACTGAACCAGCAGTCGTAGTGTGCGCCAAACTGCCCGAGATCATCCTTGATGTCGTCAAGGATGGCATTCAGCGCGATCTCGAACGGATGCTCGAAGCCTTCACCTAACTGCTGTTTTGCATTGGCAATCAGGCCATCGATGTGGGCATCTTTGGTTTCTTCGCAATCGGCGGGAACGCCCGCTGTCAATGTGGCGAAATCGACGACGAGGCTGCCGCTGACGCGATGTGCGAGTGTCTCGCCCAATGCGGTGATGTAGTCCCCTTGGTATCCCGCAGACGGAAATGTGATCGACAGGCCTTGTGTCTCGAGATAGCGGAGATACACGCTCATCGCAAGAATATTCATTTGTCGACCGGCGTCATTGACGTAGTACTCGGCCTGCACGCTGTGACCGCGCGCTTTCAACACATTGACAAGTGTCGCGCCATAGGCCGCGCCGCGGCCATGGCCGACATGCAAGGGCCCGGTTGGATTCGCTGAGACATACTCAACTTGGATATGCTCACCTGTCTCAGCGTGTTGTCCAAAATGCGCACCCTGCGCGAGACATTGGGCCACTGGCCCGAATGCGGCTGCTTTGGCGAGACGGATGTTGATAAATCCTGGGCCTGCGATCTCGGCTTTGTCGACCTCGGGGCTGGATGGAAGTTGTGCAAGGATGTGCTCGGCGAACTGGCGTGGTGCGATACCCGCCTGCTTCGCGTGCATCATGGCGACATTGGTTGCAAGATCGCCGTGCGCCGGATCGCGGGTGTTTTCAATTTGAACTGGTTTTCTTGAAGCGGCATCGAGCACACCCTGCTCAATCAATTGATCAAGCGCGCGTTCGAATAAAGCCGCAACCGTTTCCTTCATATTTTCCCTCCATTTGCGGGCGCGAGTGTAGCATTACCAGAGGTCCCAAGGATCCACATCGAGCTGAAACATCACTTTCCCTTGGCGCCGATAACCCCAGGGTCCGGTTTCATCCAGAGCCCAGTGCAACAGGGATCGAGATCCCTGTATGAGAAGTTGCGCATGATATTGTCGATTCCGCCGTTCCATCGGTGCAGGCGCGGGTCCAAGAATTTTCAGTGGGCTTGCAAGCGCTCTGAATTGCTGTGCGATCGTTCCCAGTGCTTCGAATACCTGACTGGACTCGGGTCCTCGCGCTGTCACTAAGGCCAGATGTTGATGTGGTGGCCAGTCGAAGAGTTTCCGTTCCTGATCGATCGCTGATGCGAGTTGGTCGTAATCTTGCGACAGGATCAGGGGAAACCAGCCTGAGTCTGGGCGATGCGTTTGGATGAGAACCCGTCCATCGGTTTGGTGTCGCCCAGCGCGGCCGGCCACCTGAGTCAGTAGCTGCGAAAAGTGCTCGACAGCCCTAAAGTCAGCGCCGAGTAAACCTTGATCCCCATCAGTGACGATCACCGTGGAGAGATTTTTGAAGTCGTGTCCTTTCGCGAGCATCTGTGTGCCAACCAGAATGCATGGATCACCTGCAATCACGGGCTGAAGCAAGGTCTCAAATGCTGTCCGTCGAGAGGTGGTGTCTCGATCGATGCGAATCACCGCAACATCAGGGAAGAGCGCTTCGACCGCTTCAGTGAGGCGTTCCGTGCCTTGTCCGATGGCCATTAATTGCAATCCAGAGCACGCCGGGCAGACGGCAGGCGGCCGTGCGCGGTGATCACAATGGTGGCACCACAAGAGATCCGGTTGCCGATGCAGCGT
>JAGYIK010000176.1 GCA_018402605.1 Litorivicinus sp.
ATTCCAACCAATGGTTGCTGTGCTGGCCATGCCCTCCGAAATAGCTGTATGTCGCTGATCTGCGCGGATTCACTCTCGGCAAGGCCGGGCGTATTGGGTGGAATACCTGGGCTGACCACTATCTCGTCAAATTGGTCGAGGAATACCGGATCAAGTGGGCCAAAGTGCACTTCCACATCGGGACAGGCCACGTTAAATGCTGCGATCAGGTCCGGAGTTGTTCGCGTATCTTGCACAACAAACCGCTGACCAAGAGACTGCAAATGGCGCACGACAGCCTGACCTGTAGGACCAGCGCCGAGAACCAATGTGCGAGTGCTTGCGATCAGGTCCATCTTTTACCTCAGCTTCAAGGTCGCAAGACCGACTAACACGAGCATCACAGAAATGATCCAAAACCGTACGATGACCCGCGGCTCAGGCCAGCCTTTCAATTCAAAATGGTGATGGATGGGTGCCATGCGGAAGATGCGCTTGCCGGTCAACCGAAAGCTCGCAACCTGCAACATCACCGAAACGGTCTCTAACACGAAGATCCCGCCCATAATGAACAGAACCAACTCTTGCCTTACCATCACCGCGACCACCCCAAGTGCCGCACCGAGGGAAAGCGCACCGACATCGCCCATAAACACTTGCGCGGGATAGGTGTTAAACCAAAGGAATCCGAAACCGGCACCCACCATGGCACCGAGGAAAATTGCCAATTCACCCGTACCTGGAATAAAGGGGATGTAGAGATACTGAGAAAAAATTGCGTTACCCGTCAGATACGCGAACGCGCCAAGTGCACCGGCAACCAAAACCGTCGGCAAAATCGCAAGGCCATCCAATCCATCCGTGAGATTGACTGCATTGGAGGTGCCGACGATGACAAAGTAGGTCAAAACGACATAACCCAAGCCCAATGGGATCAGAATGTCTTTGAAGAATGGAATCAATAGTGTGGTCTCTGCCGGAGTATCAGCAATCTGATACAGAACAACAGCCGCAACCAGCCCAACAACAGACTGCGATAGGTACTTTGATTTTGCCGACAATCCTTTGGAGTTCTTCAGGACCACTTTTTTCCAATCATCGATCCAGCCGATCGCGCCAAACCCGAGCATCACCAACAAAGCAATCCAAACGTATTCATTGGTCAGGTCCGCCCACAACAGGGTCGAGGCCGTAATGCATACAAGAATCAACACACCACCCATGGTCGGCGTGCCCTGCTTCGAGAAGTGAGACTCTGGACCATCGCGACGGACAGACTGGCCAATTTGACGAACCTCCAGTGCCCGAATCACCCAAGGGCCAACAAACAAGGCAATCAAGAGGGCCGTTAATACACCGAGGATTGCGCGCAGGGTGAGGTACTGGAATACCGAAAACGCCGGCTCAATTGCGCTTAGATAACTTGCTAGCCATAGCAGCATGCTTAAACTCTCCCTAATGCATGTGATAGTGCAGAAACCACGCGATCCATCCGTGCAGATCGTGAACCCTTGACCAACGCGGTATCGACCGACTGCACCAAGGGGACGACTTCCGCCTCCAAAGCGCTCAATTCGGGGAAGTACAGGGCATCGGCACCAAACCCATCGGCGATGGGCAACGCGTCACCAACTGCAACAAGGGCATCGATGCCCTTCGCTTTGGCATACTGTCCAAGGGTGTGCATTTGATCAGAAGCGTTTGGCCCCAGTTCAGCGAGATGGCCCATCACAAGCATGCGCGTACCACCTTGACCCGCGAGCCAATCGATAGCCGCACACACCGCCTCTGGACTGGCGTTATAGGTGTCATCGATGAGCCTCAGCCCGTTGAGATTAAGTGGAGTCATTCGGCCGGGCTCAATGGTGGCCGTCTCTAAGCCATCGCAGATATCCTTAAGCGATGCACCGACCGCTAAACACATTGCCGTTGCGGCAGCCGCGTTTTCCATAAAATGCTGACCCAGTGTGGGTAAGCGAATCGGGTATCGCATGCCGTCAATCTGTAACTCAAACGCCTGATCTGTCTTTGGATGCCATTGGACATCACCTGCGTTGCGACCAAAGGTGCGGACCACGCGATCACCCGCGCGGCGCTTCCATATCGGAAAAGCGGGTTCATCCACATTGAGAACGACGATGCCATTGGGTTCGGTGTGATCAATGATCTCCCCCTTGCCCTCAATCACGCCGTCTTTCGACCCAAAGCCCTCAAGATGTGCAGCACGCGCAT
>JAGYIK010000177.1 GCA_018402605.1 Litorivicinus sp.
TGATGCCAAGCTCGAGAAACACCAAGGCAATTTGACCCGAGCGGCAGTGGAACTGGCCAAGGATTGGCGTCAAGACCGCATGTTACGGCGCCTTGAGGCCATCCTCGCCGTTGCAGATACTGAAACGTCGCTGATTATCACGGGTAACGGCGATGTGATGGAGCCGGAAGAAGGCATCATTGCTGTCGGCTCTGGCGGCCCTTTCGCACAAGCGGCAGCGCTGTCTTTACTGCGGAATACCGACTTGTCTGCACGACGAATTGTCGAGGAAGCATTGAAGGTTGCCGGAGAGATCTGCATCTACACCAATACCCACTTCACAATAGACGAGCTAACCGCTGAATGAGTGACCTGTCCCCAAAAGAGATCGTAGCCCAGCTCGATCGACACATTATTGGCCAAGCTGATGCCAAACGTGCTGTCGCCATTGCACTGCGCAATCGCTGGCGTCGGATGCAATTAAGCAGCGAGCTCTCAAAAGAAGTCACACCGAAAAATATTCTGATGATTGGACCCACCGGTGTTGGCAAAACTGAAATCGCCAGACGCTTAGCCCGTCTCGCTGATGCACCGTTTATCAAGGTCGAAGCAACGAAATTCACGGAAGTGGGGTATGTGGGGCGTGATGTCGAGTCGATCATTCGTGACCTGGTCGGTATCGCAATCAAAGATGAGCGTGAACGACGGATGTCCGATGTACGCAATCAAGCACTTGATCGTGCTGAAGACCGCATCCTCGATATCTTGCTGCCACCGCCGAGAGGCGATGCACCGATCCAATCGGACACCAGCGGCGCACGGCAAGTGTTCCGTAAAAAACTGCGTGAAGGTGAACTGGACGCGAAAGAAATTGAAATTGAAGTCCGCGTGAATCCGGTCGGAGTCGACATCATGACGCCACCGGGCATGGAAGACATGGCAAACCAGTTGCAAGATATGTTTTCAAAATTCGGTCAAGACCGGAAAAAAACACGCAAGCTGCCCATTAAAGATGCAATGAACCTCCTCGTGGATGAGGAGGCGGCTCGCCTCATCGCAGAAGATGACGTCAAACAGGCTGCAATTTCTCATGTGGAAAATCGAGGTATTGTCTTTCTCGATGAAATCGACAAAGTCTGCCGGCGAGAAAACTCTCAGGGGGCTGACGTCAGTCGTGAAGGTGTGCAACGGGATCTTCTGCCTCTGATTGAGGGGACAACCGTGCAAACCAAGTTTGGCGCTGTCAAAACCGATCACATCCTATTCATTGCATCGGGGGCCTTCCATCTTGCAAAGCCCTCAGATCTTGTGCCCGAATTGCAAGGCCGACTACCCATTCGTGTCGAGCTTAACGCACTGACACCCGGTGATTTCGCAAGGATCCTAACCGAGCCTGATCATTCACTGGTGCGGCAATATCAAGCGTTGTTGGCCACTGACGGTATCGACGTTGAATTTGTCTCAACCGGCATCGAAGCCTTGGCGGAAATCGCCGCAGAAGTGAACGAAAAAACAGAGAACATCGGCGCGCGCCGCCTGCACACACTGATGGAACGTGTCCTCGAGGACCTTCTGTTCGAAACCGGACAGGAAGCGGCGGCACAGGTCACCATTGATCGAGACTATGTTGAAGCGCGCTTGTCTGAACTCAGCCGGGATGAAGATTTATCCCAATACATTCTTTGAGGTCGCATGAAAGAAACCACCCATTTCGGATACACCGAAGTCCCCGTTGAGGAGAAGACCTACCGTGTTCGCGAGGTGTTCAACAGCGTCGCACGTCGATACGACCTCATGAACGACCTAATGTCCGCGGGTATGCATCGGCTCTGGAAACGTGTTGCGGTTGAGACAGCAGCTGTGCGACCCGGTATGCAGGTGTTGGATCTGGCCTCGGGAACTGGGGATCTGGCGCGTGCCATGGCACGTCGCGCCGGATCGACTGGGCGCGTCTGTTTGGCAGATATCAACGATCACATGTTGCGCGTGGGGCGCGATCGCGCCATCGATGCAGGCGAGCTGCAGGGATTGAGTTGGTGCCAATGTGATGCCGAAGTGTTGCCATTCCCTGACGCCACCTTCGATCGAGTCACCATCGGTTTTGGGTTGCGTAACGTGACACGCAAAGAAACTGCGCTTACGGAGATGCTGCGCGTCCTTAAACCAGGAGGTCGTGCATTAGTTCTGGAATTTTCCAAACCCACATCGGCGCACCTTGAGCA
>JAGYIK010000178.1 GCA_018402605.1 Litorivicinus sp.
TCATGCGGATTGGCATGTGATTCTTCGGGGCGGTCAATCAGCGCCCCATACGCTGATCATGAAGTGTTTGATCTGATGATTCAAAGTCACTTGGTTGAGATCGCACAACCCATTCAAGCAAAGCGCACAGAACTTGTGGATGGCCAATCAGTTATGGGTGCCTGTATTGGCTGGGAGGAGACGAGCGCAGTGATTCACGACCTTCATCGAGCCTCTTTGTCATGTAAGCGTCACATTTGGTAGGTATAACGACGGAGTCTAGCGATACGCGCTAGTTTGTTTGTATTCACATGTCCGAAAACGGAGTCACCATGAAAACTCAAATTTCATTAGTTTTTGCTGCAACGGTCGCTATGGCCGGTGTTGCTGAAGCACGCGACCAGGTCCGCGTTGTAGGTTCTTCTACAGTTTTTCCATATAGCCAAGCAGTCGCTGAGTCCTTTGCTTCAAAGACTGGTCGGCCATCACCTGTTGTTGAGTCAACCGGTACTGGTGGCGGTATGAAGATTTTTTGCCAAGGTATTGGTGAAGCACATGCAGACGTCACAGGCGCATCACGTGCAATGAAAGCATCTGAGTATGCTGCTTGCGTTAAGAATGGTGTGACTGATATCACTGAAGCGTTGATTGGTTATGATGGCCTTTCACTTGCCATATCACGTGCATCAACTTTAAATTGGGGTTTCACTGACGAGCAGATTTTCCGCGCGTTATCTGCTGAAATTCCGGTCAAGCAGTCCAATCTTGCAAACGCAAAAATTGATTGGATCCCAAACCCTAACAAAAAGTGGTCTGATATCGATGCGTCATTGCCAAACATCGACATTATCACCTTCGGTCCACCCCCAACCTCAGGTACGCGCGACGCTTTCGTAGAGCTTGCGATGCATGCTGGCTGCGAGAAAATCACGGGCAAGGCTGGGTTCGACGAAGATAAGTGCTCACGGATGCGCCAAGATGGTCCTTTTGTTGAGGCGGGTGAGAACGATAACTTGATTGTTCAGCGTTTGATTGCTGATCCAAATACGATCGGGATCTTCGGGTACAGTTTCGTATTTGAAAACTTGGATCAAATCAAGGCTATCAGCGTGAATGGTGTTGAGCCAAACCCTGATACAATTGCGTCTTTTGAATATAACATCGCGCGCCCAATTTTTGTTTACTTCAAAAATTCGCACCGTGGTGTAATTCCAGGACTCAATGAGTTTCTTGAAGAGTTCGTCTCTGAAGATTCATTGGGCCGGGGCGGTTACAACAATGAGCGTGGCTTGACCGTGTTGCCAGAAGCGATACTGAAGAAAACGCAGGCTAACGTTGCAAGCGGTGTGAAGTTTACGAAGTAATCGACGCATTACTGATGCCTAGATGGATGGCAATCTAGCTGACTTGGTTAGGTTGCCATTCTTATCTTTGGTCTATGGACCAAGACAATTCATAGGATAAAGCCATGGTTGGTAATCTCTTACTTGCTGTTGTACTTGTCGCAGGATTGGGATTTTGGATAAATCACCAACAATCCGCGCGCCTTCGCCTCAACGGTACAAAACCAAAGGCAATGGACACGACGTACGGGTTGTATGCCTTACTGACTATCGCTTTACCCTCATTTCTATTTGTTGTCCTATGGCTACTTTTGAGCGATACCGTCATCGATGCGATGGTTATGTCGTCCTTGCCTCAGGGTGCGTTTGATCCGAACGATGTTGGTGCAAAATCCCTAGTGCTCTCTGAGATTATCTCGATCTCCCGAGGTCAGATCTTTGCAACACCCCAGCAATATATGATTGATGCAGCGCAGTATCGAGTCGCTTTGGCTGAGTCGAACGACGTGTTGGCTTGGATTGTTCTCGGAGCAATTGCGGGAGGCACATTAATTTTTGCACGGTGGCGAGTCTCGGCGAATTTCGCGGCACGAACTTCCGTAGAGAATATCATCGTGTCACTGATGGGGATCTGTTCTGTTGTCGCTATCGCGACGACGGTCGGTATCATCCTTTCTTTGGTGTTCGAGTCACTTCGCTTTTTTGCAAAGGTCTCCTTTTGGGATTTCTTTTTCGGACTGAACTGGGAACCTCAAATAGCCATGCGTGCTGACCAAACCGCGGGCTTAGGAGCTTTCGGGTGGCTACCTGTGTTGCTTGGAACGCTCGTAATTACCGCAATCGCAAGTGCTTTGGCAATT
>JAGYIK010000179.1 GCA_018402605.1 Litorivicinus sp.
TGGAAAGGTTGCCAAGATCGTCTGCAAGGTTTCAACCGCAACGAAAGGCGTCAGTGTCTCGGCTAAACAAGCCAAGTTCCAATGCATCACTCGAGGCTGCTGTCCGTAGGCGTATCGACCGCCCTGATCCGTGTGATTGATGACATAGTCCGGATCCCAATGATTTACAAACCCATAGGGACCATAGTCCAGCGTCTCGCCGGACAAGGCTGTGTTATCTGTGTTCATCACACCATGCACGAATCCGACCGCAACCCACTGAGCAACCAGTGCCGCACTCCGATCGATGTAGCGCTTAAACGCCTCCTCATACCGGTCTGGTAGAGACACCAGATCGGGATCTAAGGATTCAAATGCGAATTCATAGAGCTGAGCGAGCGATGCCTGCTCTTGGCGGTGATAGAAATGCTCCAGATGACCAATCCGCAGATGACTTTTGGCAATCCGACACAGGGTCGCACCAGACTCCATCTGCTCACGTCGGACAGGGGTTTGACTGCGCACAAGACAGAGCGCGCGGGTTGTTGGAATACCCAGTGCCGCCATGTACTCCGATCCCAAATACTCTCGAATGGCACTTCGCAACACACTGCGCCCATCACCCATCCGAGAATACGGGGTTTGCCCTGCACCTTTGAGATGCCATTCATGCGACCGTGCTTGATAACTGGACACACCGAGGTAGAGACCGCGACCATCGCCGAGCTGACCCGCCCATTGCCCAAATTGATGCCCAGAGTACACCTGAGCGATCGGATCCCAGCAGTCCAGCGGCTGCCCACCTGAAAACGCATCGATTACGCCCGGCTCTGCAGGCAGATCAGCCACCCCAAGGGTGTCAGCGAGTTGCACATTCCAGTCAACGAAGCTCGGCGAGACCAGTGGCTCAGGGGTTACCCGAGTCCAGAAGTTTGACTCAGGTAATTGCTGGTAGGGATGTGACCACTCAGCTTGCAGGTTCTGCATCTCGCGTATCAATCAGAGACTCAGGCGCTTGCTGACAAGGCAATGCGCGGCCAATAAAGGCCTCAATTTCAGGCAGCAAGAACGAATCATCCTCACAAGCAAAACTGATCGATGTTCCTTCTGCGCCGGCACGACCCGTCCGGCCAATCCGATGCACATAGTCCTCGGGATCTTCAGGCAAGGTATAGTTGATCACATGCCCAACGCCATCAATGTGAATGCCTCGGCCCGCGACATCGGTTGCCACCAGCACGCGAGTCTTGCCTTCTTTGAATCGATCCAGCGTCTGAATTCGCTTCCGCTGCGGGACTTCACCACTCAACAGGGCCGCATCAATACCATCTGCAACCAAACGATCAACTAAATCCCGGCAAAGGTCCCGACGATTCGCAAAGACCATCACTTTGTGCAATTCACGTGTCAGGATCAAATTTTTCAGTAGCTGATACTTGGTGTCATGGGTTGTGATGTAGACAATCTGCTCTACACGATCGGTGGTGACGTGTTCTGGTGCTATTTCAATGCGCACCGGATCGAATGTCCAGCGCTCCGATAATTCAACGATTTGCGGTGTAAAGGTCGCCGAGAATAGCATGGTCTGGCGCGACTCTTTGCGCGGACAGGCGCGGACAATGCGCCGCACATCAGGCATAAAGCCCATATCCAGCATGCGATCGGCCTCGTCCAACACCAAGATTTCAATTTTCCGTAAATTGATTTCGTTTTGCCCCAGAAAATCGATCAAACGACCGGGCGTCGCCACCATGATGTCACAGGGCTCGCGGCGCAAATCATCGCGCTGCTTTTGATAGTCCATCCCACCGACGATAGAAACGACCGACAAGCGGGTGTACTTACACAGGTTCTCAGCATCGGATGCTATTTGCACAACAAGTTCGCGGGTTGGCGCCAAAATCAGCGCGCGGGGCGTTCCCGTCCGACGTTTGCCATCGATGGGTTCGCGCAGAAAAGTATCAATCATGGCAATCAGAAAGGCCGCAGTTTTACCTGTTCCCGTCTGTGCCTTAGCGACAATGTCTTCACCATCGAGGAGCACAGGCAATGCCTCGGCTTGCACTGGACTGGTATGGCGGAAACCCAGATCTGCAATCGCGTGCATCAGTGCTTTGGGCAGATCCAAATCATGAAAACGGGTCTTACCGTCCTCAAGCGGGACGTCAAAGCTCGCAACGTC
>JAGYIK010000018.1 GCA_018402605.1 Litorivicinus sp.
ATCACAAAGCGCACGGACTTCATCCAGTTTGTGGGAAATATAGATAATCGATCGACCCTCGTCCGATAACCGATCTAGGGTGGCGAATAGTTCCTCGGTCTCTTGCGGGGTCAGGACCGAGGTCGGCTCATCCAAAATCAATAAGGATGGATCCTGCATCAACACACGAATAATCTCGAGACGCTGCCGCTCGCCAGCACCCAGGTCCGCAACATAGCGATCCAATTCGATGTGCAACCGATATCGGTCACAAATCGCCATCACCTCGGATGCCAGCGCATCATCGGGCATCCGACCGTCAAGACCCAAGGCAATATTGTCCAGCACCCGCATCGCGTCAAACACTGCGAAGTGTTGGAACACCATACCAACACCCAAGGCTCGTGCATCACTGGGTTTAGAGGGACTGTAGCGCACGCCATCGAGTTCCATCGAACCCGCGTCAGGTGACAAAATCCCATAAATCATTTTAACAAGCGTTGATTTGCCGGCACCGTTCTCGCCTAGCAGGGCATGAATTTCGCCACGGTCGACTGACAAGGTCACGTCAAGGTTGGCTGCATAATCACCAAAATATTTACTGAGGCCGCGCGCGCCCAAGCGCTGCTGCGCAGACGCCGATAAACGTTCAGTAAAGATGCGTGATTCAGTCAATACAGATGCCCACCCGGAAAGGCGAAAGGATACAGAGTTCCAGCATCCTCCGCACCTGTCTAGGGAGTCGATGCACCAAAGTAGAAATATTCGGCACTGATCCGGGAATGCAAGGAACCCAAACCCTGCTGGATCCAGTCCATATTTTCAGTCAGAAGATCTGGACTTAATCGGTCCAAATCGAGTGCGTCGAGACCATCCAAAATGCCCTGTACGAGATCATCCGGTACACGCTTGTGTGGCAATTGATTGAGCGCCCTTTGAATGCGCGTCAGTGCAGACGCCATGGATTGCGGAAAATCACGGTCGCGCAGCACAAACGCCAACACGTCACCACCGCGAAGTCGGTTACTGGCGCTTCGCCGATACAACTCCACACCACCGAGTGCAGACAATAAATTTTGCCAACCAATGGCCTCATAGCTGGCCCAGTGGGCGGATTGGCCGGGCACCATCTGCGTCACACGCGGGTCTACCAGTCGAGACACCATGTCCGCATGCTCTAAGCGGTCTCCCAACCGCAAAAACAACCAACTGAGATCACGGGCTTGATTCGCCATCAAACACCCATGCCACAAGCGACATGCGGCAATAACCTGCTTCAGCAAACGCACCCGATTTGAACGATCGAACCCAGAGAACGACTGGCGCTCAAGCAGTCCATGCAAGTCATTGAGGGCAACCCATGCATCTTTTGGAATCAAATCACGTGTCACCCGCGCATTTTCACGCGCACTGGCGACCGATGCGCGAATTGAACTTGGATTTTCAAGACTCAAAACCAACCGCTCCATCACTTCCGCTTCAGTGAGGAGTTCATCTGTCTCTGAGTCACCAAAAACAGGCATCAAGGATTCCCAGTGATAGGGGACGGCCTCAGGCAAATCGAGGATGGTATCGGAGGCCGCAATTGCCAACCGGGCTGTTGCTTCAGCACGCTCGATGTAGCGCGATAACCAATACAGATGATCCGCAACCCGAGCCAGCATCAGCGACCCTCCCCATCAGCGATGACCCAGAAGTCCTTCGATCCACCGCCTTGCGAGGAGTTCACCACCAGCGAGCCTTCTTTTAATGCGACACGGCAAAGCCCTCCGGTCGAACACCATTGGTCTGAGCTTTGCAACACAAAGGGTCTAAGGTCCACGTGCCGTGGAGCCAGATCGCCATCGTCTGTCACCGTCAGTGTGGTCGACAGTGCCAGAGTGGGTTGGGCTATCCACACACGTGGGTTGTCCAATATTTCTGCGCGCCGCGACACCAACTCCTCATCGGTGGCATGAGGGCCAACCAGGATTCCATAGCCACCGGATGCGTCTGCGGGCTTCACCACCAATTCGTCGAGATGATCCAGCACATAGGCCCGGTGTTCGGGATCTGAGCAGAGATAGGTCGGGACATTTGATAACAGCGCATCCTCACCGAGATAGTATTGGATGATCTCAGGCACATAGGCATACAACACTTTGTCGTCAGCCACACCGCTCCCTGGGGCATTTGCGATCGCCACTTTCCCAGCCCGCCATGCGCGCATCAGACCCGGTACACCCAATGTCGACTCGGGATTTAGGCTCTCTGGGTCCATAAAAGTGTCATCGATGCGGCGATAAATCACATCGACCCGACTCACCCCTTCGACTGCTTTCATATAGACGCAGTCATCACTGTCAACAAATAGATCCGAGCCTTGGACCAACTCAGCCCCGATCTGCTGCGCCAAATAGCTGTGCTCAAAATATGCGGAATTAAAGATACCCGGCGTCAACACCACGATCACGGGGTGATCCACAGGCCGTGGTGACAGGGCATTGAGCATATCAAGCAAATCGGATGCGTATTGGCTGACGGGCAGAATCTGTTGGTGGCGGAACAATTCAGGGTAGACCTGCTTCATTACCGAGCGATTCTCGAGCATGTACGACACACCACTCGGAACGCGGAGATTATCCTCCAAGACAAACAATTGACCGGTGTGGTCGCGAACCAGATCCGAGCCGCAAATGTGCGCCCAGGTCTCGAAAGGCGGTTTGAAATTGGCCGCCATACTGATGTAGTGCGGACTGTTCAGCACCAAATCCTCTGGAACCACACCATCTTTCAAAATGGCTTGTTCGTTGTAGACATCGTTTAAAAACATATTCAGAGCTTTCAAACGCTGCTTCAGTCCAATTTCAGTTTGGCGCCACTCCGACTCCCGCATCACGCGGGGCACCAAATCCAGGGGCCAAGAGCGATCGATATTGGTTGAATCGGAATACACCAGAAATGAGATACCCTGGCTTTTAATCATGGCATCGAGTGCTGCGACTTTTTCAGCCAACACATCCGGGGAGAGCTCTTGGAAAAATTTCAGTAGACTGTCCGCTCCGGGGCGCGCTGAACCGTCTGCTTGAATCAGTTCATCGAAAATACGGCCAGCTGCAATGTCACCGGTGACTTGGATCACAATCCATTTGTCCAAATATTGAGTAGAAATTCAGTTTCCGGCTTATTGGGTCGGGACGCAAGTATCATGAGGTGCACATGCTCGCAATTTTATCACCCGCCAAGTCCTTGAATACGGAGGTGACACCGGGTCTTCCATCACCGACGACGCCTGAATTCACTGATCGCGCCGCAGTGCTCGCGGATCACATGCGCAATTACAGCCCATCCGATCTGGCTAATCTCATGAAACTCTCAGACAAGCTGTCTGCACTCAATGCCGCACGGTTTGAAGAGTGGTCCAGTGATCACCAAAGCAAAGACCTACTGCCTGCTGTGTTTGCATTTAGTGGCGATGTCTACCAAGGACTGGATGTGCGCTCGTTAGACAGCACGGCGCTGGAGGCCGTCAATACACGCATTCGGATCTTATCGGGATTGTATGGTCTGTTGCGTCCGTTTGATGCCATGCGACCCTACCGCCTGGAGATGGGGACGAAGCTTGCACACGGACCGGCGAGTTCATTGCCAGATTATTGGCGCGAAACTGTGACCCAGGCACTGAACGAGACGTTGCGCGGCGCCATGCTGGTGAATCTAGCAAGCAACGAATATGCCGCTGCCGTCGACTTTTCCGCGATCAATGGGCCTGTGATCTCACCGGTCTTCAAAGATCTCAAAAACGGCGAGTACAAAATCATCAGCTTCTACGCCAAAAGAGCACGCGGACTGATGGCACGCTTTCTCGTGGAGCACGACGTGGACAGTCCCGAGGGGCTTAAAGCCTTTGATTACGCCGGATACCGCTATTCAGAAACGCACTCAAAAGCCAGTGCCCCCTGCTTTATTCGAGACCCCCAAGCGCAGTGAGTGCGTTATCGCCCGATGCGCTCATCGCCCCGTGGCTTTCCGAGCGCAAACCAAAAAGTCTTTGGGTGGTCGGCCAGGGCACTCCACCGGTCATCCAAGATTTTGCGACAGCAAACGATACGGCGCTCACGGAAATCAAGGCGAACATGCTCACAGATCTATCGCTGCCCGTTCCAATGGCCGCAATTTGTGTCGACCCCATCCTCGGCGAAGTGGATCTGGAGCAGGTAGGGATTCTCCGAAACCGGTTGATCACCGATATCTTTTGTCTGGTATCGCAGCAAATTCCTGCCGAAGCACTGTATGCACTGGGCTTCCGTCGCGGCGAATTTTGTGTCTCCCAAGCGGGCGAGCTATTGAGTTTTCACTATGCACTCGCCACTTATAACCACACACGGGCTTGGAATAATCCAAAATTCTGGGCCAATCCTGAAAACTGGAACAAATATTGGTGGTGACATGCGCAGATTGATTCTCATCCTATGGCTGTTTGCTGGCCTCGTTCAGGCTGACATCACCGCGCCCGGTCTCAGCGATCGCACCTATCGTTATTTCGAATTAGATAATGCAATGAAGGTCTTGGTGATCTCAGATCCAACGACCGATAAAGCCGCCGCCTCGCTGGATGTGTATGTTGGATCGAATGATGATCCTGAGGAATTCCCGGGGCTGGCGCACTTTTTAGAGCACATGCTGTTTTTGGGCACAGACCAATACCCTGAAGCAGGCGAGTATCAGCAATTCATCTCAACCCAAGGCGGTAGCCACAACGCATATACCGCACCCGAGCACACCAACTACTTTTTTGATGTGGACCCCAAAGGACTTGCAGGGACTCTGGATCGCTTTAGCCGTTTTTTTGTTGCACCGACTATGGACCCCGCCTATGTGGAACGTGAAGTCAATGCGGTGCACTCGGAGTATCAATCCAAACTCAAAGATGAGGCACGACGGGGATTCGAGGCAACAAAAAAGGGCTTAAACCAAGCCCACCCGTTTTCACAATTTCGGGCTGGAAACCTCGAGTCACTGCAAAAACCTGGACTCCTGGATGCACTCAATAGCTTCTACGTGAACGAGTACTCTGCAGACCGTATGGCGCTTGTCGTATTGGGTATCGAGGATCTCGATACATTGGAATCCATGGTGCGCACTCGGTTCTCTGAAGTCCCAAATCGTAATCTGGGACCTGGGTATCTGAATCTGCCTTTGTTCGATGTCAAACGCCTACCTTTGGTCGTGCAATCACGTCCGGTCTCCGAGTCGCGTCGGATGACGCTGATGTTTCCGATCCCTGATACAGACGCCTTTGCTGGACAGGCGCCACTTCGCTACATCGGCCACCTTCTCGGCCATGAAGGCGAAGGGAGCCTGTTGTCCTACCTGAAAGATCAAGGACTCGCGAATGGGCTGAGCGCAGGCGAGAGTCTTGGCATGACAGAGAGCCGCTCCTTCGCCATTAGCGTGAGCCTGACTGAAGCAGGATTTCAAGAACGTGATCGCGTCCTGCAAGCCATTTTCAGCACCATTCGGACGCTCGAAACAACGGGGATCGATGCGTGGCGTTTTGATGAGCTGAAGACGGTTGCAGATGCCAATTTCCGATTCGCAGAAGAATCTGCACCGCAAGGCTTGGTCACGCAACTTGCTGATTTATTACACACCACGCCGGCTCGGGAGCTCTTCACCCGCGGCCGCCTGCTCACGCAATTTGATGCACAACTGGTTCGAGATATGCTGACTTGGTTGATTCCCGAGCAGATGCTGCTCCGTGTGACGGCGCCTGAGGTCGAACCGAACGAAGTCACGACGCATTACCCAACAGAGATTCGTGTATTTTCACTAGAAGCCGACCGGCTCGCAGCCTTCCAAGTTGCGCGAACTGTCGCGAGTGACACGGTCACAATGCCCGCGGCCAACCCGTTTATTAAAGACATAGGCACCCCCCTGCCGCAGACCGAAACAGCAACACCTGAGACGCGCCCGAGATTGTTGACAAGCGATGCGTCCATGCTGGCTTATGTGTTACCTGAAACGCGATTTGGACAGCCCAAATCAGACGTCTATGTCCGTTTGCGCACGCCGCTTGCCTCGAACTCGCCAGAGGCTCGCCTGATGGCTGATGTACTCGCCTCGGCAATCAACGAACACTTCAACACTTTAAGTTACGAAGCGGCGTTGGCAGGTGCTGGCTTTTCAGCACAGGCCACACAATCCGGGATCACCCTGCAATTTTCCGGCTACCATCAATCGCTATTGCCCCTGATCGATGTGGTGATGAACGCGTTACCGATCCCGCCAGTAGATGAAGGCACCTGGAACCGCTTATCAAATCTCAAGAAACAAGAGCTGGCAGCACTCGACTCGACCCGGCCATTCAATCGGCTATTCGATGAGATGACTGCGGGTCTGATGCCACTGGCCTATCCAAAAACCGAACTCAACACGGTCTTTAAGGACATTGATCGCGCAACGTTTCACCAGTACCAAGAGGCATTTTTCGCGGGATTGAAAGCTGAGATGTTCATTCATGGACCGGTATCAATCGATGACGGAAGTCTCCTGTTGAATCGGATTGCAGACGCACTGCCTCTCGACGGAACAGTCGGGGATGTAGTTCCCGGAACAGCGCCTTGGACGCAGAGTCCAAGGTTGCAGTTTAGCTATCCGCATCCCGATGAGGCGGCGGTAATCGCCTTCGTTGGCGATGATTCCTCCGCTGCCGGTCGCATTCTGAACCAACTCGCCGGAAATCTCATTGAAGCCCCGTTTTACACCGCACTTCGAACCGAGCGGCAACTCGGTTACATCACCTTCGCCACTGCGTTTCCATTGATCAACACGCCCGTGCTCGCAGGTGCGATTCAGTCACCTGTAGCAGACCCTGATACCTTGATTGAGGCCATGCAAGGTGAGTTTGCTGCGTTTCCGGAACGGGTTGCCACGATGCCTGCCGCCCAGTTCGATGCGGCGAAGCAGTCGTTACTCAATGAACTCAACAGTCCGCCACAAACGCAAAGCGAGCTGTCCTCGGATATTTGGCAAACCATCGGCCTGAAACGCGCATTCAACGATCGCACGATCCAAGCGCAAACCCTTGAGCAACTCACACAAACCGAATTTGTGGACTACCTCAAACAGCGGATCCAAAACCCGATTGTATTGAAGGCATCCCGGGAAGACGGTCAATCGCGGCCTCAATAGCGAGAGCCCGGTCAGTAAAGCGATCCTCCAGCGGGATGAGCTGATCGATATCTGTGGCCTTAAGGGACTGGAGAACTGCGACGCTCATGCCCGAGAGCATGACGTCGCGATGGCGGATTTTTGAATCTTCCACCATTTCGGTCAGCGTGAGCGCAGCGGAGAGATCCACATGCGATACCGCCGAAAAATCGATGATGAGTACTTGGTGATCGGAAAATTGAGAGAAGTGCCGAGCGATCCCCCGTGACAACCCATAGCTCATAAAACCGTCTAACTGATAGACCAGAATTTTTCCCTCGGCCTGCTTTAATAGCGCTTCTTCTTGCGCACTTAAATCATGTAATTCCTCGGATGATGCGCCAACAACGAGGTTTTTCAATTGCATTTCACTGAGTCGATAGAGGGTCTCGAGGTTCGCCACAAATACGCCAATCGCCACAGCGGTGATGAGGTCGACCGTAACCGTCACAACCAAAACCACGAGCATCAGCGCACTCGCGAACACGGGGACACGATGAAGTCGACGCAAGAAACTCCAATCAATGATGTCAAATCCGGTCTTCAACAGAATACCGGCTAACACCGCCAGTGGAATCGCCTCCCCTAAGGGTGCTGCACCGAGCATTAAAATGGTGAGCAACACGCTATGGAGCATGCCACTGATTCGCGTACGACCACCCAAGCGGATGTTCACCAAGGTCCGCATCGTAGCTCCAGCACCCGGCAAACCGCCAATGAGTCCAGCCACACAATTGCCAACCCCTTGTCCAATCAATTCTCGATCTGAATCGTGCTGCGTGCGGGTCAAATTATCGGCTACCAATGAGGTCAGAAGCGAATCAATAGAGCCCAATGCAGCCAGCAGAAATGCAGAACCTACGATGGCGGGGAGCAAATCGACTGCGATATAGGGCAGATGCAGGTCCGGCAATCCCCGTGGGATCTCGCCCAATTCGCTCAACGCCATCAAAGGGTGATCCCAAAGAGAACAGGGGAAAAGCAATCAATGCAATTAAGGGCGCAGGCAATACTTGGAATCGATTTGGCCACAGAAACAGCAAAACGAGTGTGCCCAAACCCAAGAAGGCCGCATCCCACGACAACTGGCTCATAGTCAGTGGAAGCGCGAGGAGTGCCGCCAGCGGATTTGAATAATGATCACCGCCGATCAGGGGGCCGATTTCGAGCAAGATAATGATGATGCCGATGCCGCTCATGAATCCCGACACCACAGGGAAGGGCACCATGACAAAGTACCGACCGAGTTTCAGTTTGCCCGCAATAATTTGCAAAAGCCCAGCCAACATCACCGTGGTAAAGGCGATCGCCATGCCATTGGTCGGGTCTTGTGCGATGGTTTGCGTCAGAATCGCCGCCATCACCACCGTCATCGGCCCTGTGGGGCCCGACACTTGGCTTGGGGTTCCACCAAACAAGGCCGCGAAGAATCCGACCGCGATCGCACCGTACAGGCCGGCAGCCGCTCCCGCGCCGGAGGCAACACCAAAAGCAAGCGCCAGCGGTAATGCCACGACTGCAGCAGTTAGGCCACCAAAAAAGTCACCTCGTGAAATGACGTTCATCGTTTTTATTACGCCTCTCAGATTGGAGGCTGATTATCCAACCAGGAGGCAAAACGCTGCAATTGTTCTAAATGATGAGATTCAAGTGGCTCATGACTCAAACGCATGAGTTCCTCTTGTAATTTGGTGAGGGTCATTGTTTTGGCATCATCTCCCAACAACTTGTGTCGTCGAACAAGCTGCCAACGTCGCCATTCGGCGGGTGACAAGCTTTGTGGGAAGTTGCGGGCGCGGTATCGAAACAGTAGTTCGGGATACCTCGCATCCTCAAATGCGGGATTCCACGACTTCAGCGCCTCCGGATCCATCAGCGGGCCGCTTTCAAGTAACTCTCGATCATGGTGTGAGAGAAATGCGCCGCCATACAGTGCATGATCCACATCGTCTGATACAGCAGTTTCTGGCTCCTGTAGTGCCTGTCGTGCCAACTGGTACAACTGCTTAAACGCAGGGGACTCTTGGATGTGATGCCATGCATCAAGATGCGCATTTTGCTGTACTTCATCGCGACCAAAATCCGCCATGCGGAGCTTGGTCTCACTCTCAATCGAATCCCTTCGGAACACCATCGGTTGCGCATTAATTCGAACAGTTTGCACACCAATCCGACGCAGCTCTGCCCGACGCACATCAGGCGTTACTGAATCCGATACGACCGTTGCCAAGCCAGCCAACACCTGCTCAGGGGCGATGTCGAGATCGAAGGCGATATAATCGTTTGATTTTTCGGCGAGTCGGAAGGGGATCCATAGATCACGCGTGTAACCGCGCTCCCAACCCGCAAATGGGGTCACCTCAAGCAGACCTTGAGTGCGACCATCGGCCCGAATCAGATCAGTCACCTGATGTTTATCAATCCGTTTTAAACAGTCAGCGAAAAAATCTGCATCGTGGTGTGCCATCCGCCGTGCCAGCCGCGCAGTGACAGCGACATCGGCTGCCGCGTCATGGGCATGTTTCAGACCTACATCGAGTTGATTCAATGGCCCAATACGGTCCAACTTAAACCGTGGCCGACCATCTTGGTCTTCAGGCCATGTAATCACATCCGGGCGAAATACAAAGTAGGACAAAACCACCGGATACAAGTCAAACCGCGCACGACCCTCTGCATATTGCCAACGATAGGGGTCGCGTAAACAGCGGTAAAACACATGTTGTGTAAATTTGTCATCGAAGTGTCTGGAGTTGTATCCGGCAACCAAGGTTTTGGGAGCGATAAGCTGTTCCAATCGGCTCGCAAGCTCGGCCTCAGAAATCCCGTCCCGTTGATGCTGATCTGGCGTAATTTGGTGAATCAGCATGGCGCCAGGCGATGGCAACACATCGTCCGGAATACGAATCAAGACGGACTCAGGGTCCGATAGGGACTCCATGCCCGGGTCCGTATATTGCCACCCGAGTTGGACTGGACGGTCTGCTGCTGCATCACGTCCCGAGGTTTCGTAATCGTACCAAAGAAACTGCACTGCCTATCGCTCGGGTAGAGTCACGTTCAATTCAAGCACGGACGCGTCCCCATGCCGATCAAGCCGAATGTTGACCTGATCATCTGAGACCGCAACATACTTCTTCACCACCTGCAGGATTTCGCGTTGTAAGTCAGGCAAAAAATCCGGACCCGAGCGATTATTACGTTCATGGGAGATAAGAATCTGTAACCGCTCTTTCGCCGCGGATGCTGAACTCGGTTTTTTACCGCCGAACAAACCAAACAAAGCCATCAGTCATTGCCCTCCCAATATGCGCTTGAAAAGCCCTGCTTTTTCGGCGTCAGGAATTTCATGGGGCGTGTTTCACCCAAAACCTGCAACCGCGTCTGCATAGGCAACCCCTGCATCCGATTCATGATCCAAGATCACGGGAACTCCTGTGTTCGACGCTTTGAGTACGGCCTTCGATTCCGGAATCACACCCATCAAATCGACCGCCAAAATGTCACAGACATCCGCATGCGAGAGCATCTCACCATTTTCCACGCGCACCGGATCGTACCGGGTGATCAAGAGGTGCTCGACGACTCGGCCACCTTCTTTCGCGCGCTTGGATTTAGATTGCAAAATACCGAGAATCCGATCCGAATCGCGCACCGAAGACACCTCCGGATTCGTCACGATGATGGCATGATCCGCAAAGTGAAGCGCCATAGTCGCGCCACGCTCGATACCAGCCGGCGAGTCGCACACAATGTACTCAAAGCCCATCTCAACGAGTGCGTCGATGACGGACTCGACGCCCTCTTCACTTAACGCATCCTTGTCTTTTGTCTGACTGGCCGCGAGGATTGAGAGATTCTCAATCCGTTTGTCTTGGATCAGCGCTTGGTTCAAAGTCGCTTCACCTTGGATCACATTGACAAAATCAAACACAACACGGCGCTCAACACCCATGATCAGATCCAGATTTCTCAGACCTACATCAAAATCGATCACAACGGTTTTGTGGCCGGCCTGCGCCAACCCAGCTGCAAATGCCGCTGACGAGGTGGTTTTACCCACACCCCCTTTCCCTGAAGTGACGGTCACGACTATAGCCAAGTTGTTTTCTCCTTTAAGACAATACTGAATACATTAACGCATTCCCGGCAGGGTCAAGCCCAACGCGAATCGATGCAGACCGATATCCCTCAGGGATATTCTCTGAACCCACATAGACGCCCGATACCGACACCAGTTCAGGTTCGAATTGCTGGCAAAAGACACTCGCATCGCTTCGCCCACTGACCCCTGCAGCCACCCGACCTCGGAGGCGACCATACACATGCACATGGCCGTCCGCCATAATCTCCGCACCTTCGCTAACCTATCCGAGAATAATCAGATCTCGATCTCTTGCGTAAATCTGCACTCCTGAGCGGATGGGGCCTTCCACGATCATCGCAGGCTCGGCTGAGACTCGTGTCTCTGGCTCTGATGCATCTACGCGCGTTGCCTCATCAGTGCGTTCAGCGATCTGTGTGACGTTCTGTGATGACAACCAAGGCAGTCCCAACCGATCAGCGGTTGCGCGATGCGTTGGTCGCCGGTAGGCTAATCAAATCAATATCAAGCGCGTCCATTGCAGCAACAGCCGATTCAATAGACTTTGGCTCACATCCACTGCGGGTTTGAGCACGAGGCCATTTCCTGCATTAAAGTAGGCGCACGCACACTGCGCCTCGAGCCAAGCACCGAGCTCGCCACAATCCGATGGCCACTCCAACGTCATTAAACTATAGCGATTGGCGCGAATCCTCGGCTCTTGAAGTATTTTATTGGTCAAAGAATCGTTTCCTAAGTTCAAATTGAAGTGTTACTTGACGAAACAACATTCGTTCTTTAATATCCGCGCCTCGATTTGTGGGGTGGAGCAGCCTGGAGAGTTCGCGGGCCTATAACCCGAAGGTCAGAGGTTCAAATCCTCTCCCCGCTACCACTTTCCCAAAGGGTTGCATCTGTTGCACCTTGAGGGTTATTCGGTGGTGGATCGACATGGCAGATCTGAACATGGTCTGCGCACTCAACTGAATGTCCCCGATATTTCTCGATCGATTTCACCGACCAATCGCACAATTTCAGCATCCACCACACGTCCTGTTGCACCGAGCATTTCAATATATGGCGCGATCCCGCAGGAGTCTGGCAATGGGTCCCCTTGCTCGATCAGCTCTCGCATCCGTCCAATAAAAATGAACTGCAGCCATGCTTCAATGTCGAGCGTGTCATAGCAAAATGGCAATGTGCTTGCGAGCGCCTGAGCTGAAGGACGCTCATCTGACCAGCATCCGATTTCACGCATTCGAAATTCGATCGCATTGAGCTTTGCGACAACCACATCACGCACGGATGTCGTCAAACCGTGCCCTCAAGCTCGTCCAGCAACGCCACAAACTCGCGACTCAATCGATGCGAACGATTCATGTGTATGAGTGGCTTGGCCCGCTCATGCGACTCACGCATGATCACACTGGAGGACAACGTCGTTTGGCTGACGGGCAAGCCCTCAGCTCGCAACCCCTCGATTAATGCGTGTGGAACCTTACCTCGCGCAGGGACCTGATTTGGGACGATTGCCTCCAGTTTCAGGGCCGCATTGTGGTCCGCCTGGATTTCCTGAATCGTCTCGAGCAATTGATACAGCGCATTTTTGGAGAACGTATCGCAGTCAAACGGCACCAACACGGTGTCTGCTGCAATCAATGCGGAGCGAGAGAAAAAGTTCAGTGCCGGCGGCGTATCGAGATAAACGCGGTCGTATGCGCCTAAGTCATTGAGTGCCTCTTTCAATTTGAACATTTTGTATCGACTCTCGAGCTTATGCTCGAGTTCGAGTAGGCCCCGCCCTGATGGCATGATGGATAAATTCTCATACGGTGTGGGATGAATGAGATCTGCCGTGGTATCGCGCGAGTACAGCGATAAATGATTTTGAAAGAAACTCTCAACGCCGGGAAGGGCCTCAGTTTGCGCTCCGAGTACGTACTGGGACGTATTACCCTGCACATCAAGATCGATGAGCAGAGTCCTCAGGCCACGCGCTGCACTGGCTGCGGCGAGATTGACCGCGATACTCGACTTACCCACGCCACCTTTCTGATTAAAAACCACACGACGCATTTGATGTCACTCCCGCGGCTGTAAAGCAAGATTGACTCGATCATCCAGGTCGATCAATCGCTGCGTCAATTGTCGGCGGCTGGCATCCACAGCCTCCAAAAGTTGTCCTTGCTGAGTGACCTGCTCTGAGAGTCGGTCGACTTGCTCAGACAAGAGTTCGATTCCCAACACATTTGAGCTGCTGGCGGCTAAGGATTCGACCTCTGTCCGAAGTGAGGATAGATTCGTATCGAGCAAGGCCATCTGATCGGACACCTGCTGCATGGTGGCATCTGAGGTGCTTATCTGCGTGACAATAGATTGAAGTTCTGAATTCATTGATGCGGTTTGCTCAGTCAGTTCCGCTACCCGAGCCCCCTGACCCGTCAAGTCGTCCACTCGCGTACGTTGGGCATTGAGCTGCTCTGCCAACAATGCCAATTGCTCATCTGACTTCGCGGTCAAGTTGCTCACACTGCGTTCCAGTTTAGGAACTGTTTCACCCAAGGATGCCACGGCTTGATTCAGCGCTGCCTGCGATTGCTTAAAGGCAGTTAATTCCTGGGTTACATCCGCTTGCAGCCGTTTCTCTAACGCCGCGAGACTCTGCCGCATTTGGGCATCGGACTGCGCCAGCTCACCAATGCCCTGGGATTGCGATTGATTGAGGCGACTAATGGTCTCCTCGAGCACTGTGGCCTGCTCTTGTGCCTTCGCCAATGCAGCCTGATATCGACCTGCTTCTTCAAGCCCAAAAAACGCCATACCGAAAGACGCCGCCAAACTCAACAAGACCAGCAGCCAAAGCAGCCATGGCGTGGTCGTCGCTGCCGCCTGTGGCTTCGGAGTCTGAGAGGACGATTGCGCTTCTCGCGGCTTCAGTGGAGCCTCGATAGGGGCGGAACTGAGTGTTGCGGTGGACGTATCGTCACCGAATTGGGGTTCTTTGCGTGTCATGCGTCTTCCAAGTGAAGGTCTGAGTGTAACCAATCCAAGAAAAAAACGGAGTATCGCGGCGAATAAAACATTGATTTGTCATAGTCAAACCCCACAATTTGACCACGCAACATCAATCTGGAGGTTCCCATGGCTTTTGAATTGCCAACACTGCCCTACGCAAAGAATGCGCTAGCTCCCCACATTTCAGAAGAAACGCTCGAGTTTCATTACGGAAAGCATCACAAAACGTATGTGGATAACCTGAATAATCTGGTTCCCGGAACTGAATTCAGCGCCAAACACTAGAAGAGATTATTAAGACATCTGCGGCGGCATTTTTGGCATAATGCAGCACAGGTCTGGAATCACACGTTTTATTGGCATTGTTTGTCACTCACTGGCGGCGGCGAACCAACAGGCGGTGAATGGAAGGATGCTACCAAGGTGAAATTTGGTTCATTTGAAAATTTCAAAGAAGAATTCACTAAAACGTCTGTCACAACATTCGGCTCAGGCTGGGGTTGGCTGGTTAAAAATGCTGCAGGCGAGCTCGAGCTTGCATCGACGATTGGTGCCGGTAATCCGATGACTGATGGAAAGACACCATTACTCACATGCGATGTGTGGGAACACGCCTACTATATTGATTATCGCAATGCGCGCCCTGCCTATCTCAAAGCGTATTGGGAGCTTGTCAATTGGGACTATGTTGCTGAGCAGTACGCGAACGCGTAATTCAAAAGCCCGCAACAGCGGGCTTTTTTATTTGCATTGCAAATTCATGCCTCTAGTGCAATATTATTGCATCCAATGCGTAATCCTTAGCATTGGCATACAATCAAACACGTAACGGGAGCATGTCTATGCGTCAATTCGTTTCATCAATTGCACTGATCGCATCATTTGGGATTTTCCAGACCACTGTTGCGAGTGACGTGCGTCACGCTGGCGCTCATGTGCACGGAATCAATCAGGTTCAAATGGTGCTCGATGGCAACACATTACAAATTGTGTATCAAATGGTCGCGGAGCAGCTTGACGGACAGCACGCTCAATCTACGCGCGGCCATAAAGACCATGGACACAACGACCATGGACACAACGACCATGGACACAAAGATCATGGACACAAAGATCATGGCGAAAATAAAGGCGATCGGCTTGCGGCTGTTGCAGCGCTGGAAAATTACCATGCCTTATTTCATTTGCCTGATGCAGCCGAGTGCGAACAATCTGGATTTGAAAGCGCATTGAAAGATGTTTCCGAGAATGCCCATCAACACAGCCACGATCACGGTGACCATGCCGGACATCAAGACGCGATTTTGCAATATCAATTCGAATGCGCGAATCCAAAAGCGCTTTCAACCATTGAGTTTGAGGCCTTTGAGAGCTTCGCCGATGTTGAATCCATTGACCTCGAAGCGCTCGTAAACGGACGTGCGATCTCGACGCGTGTCACCAAAGACCAGGTGCTTGTTAACTTGTGATTCTGCACACCGAGTCATTGCGATACACCTACGGTCAGGGCAAGCCAATTCACTTCCCTGACCTTCGTGTCAACGCGGGCGATAAGATCCTGATTATGGGGCCCTCTGGGTCTGGGAAATCCACGTTTCTCAATCTCATCAGTGGCGCTATCCCACTGCAGAGTGGATCCATCCAATTGAACGGGACGCCATATGGCGATCTGAAACCATCCGCACTTGATCGGCTCCGCGCCGATCATTTGGGTGTGATATTTCAGACCCTCAATTTGATTCCTTATTTGTCTGGCGCAGAAAACGCCGCACTCGGGCTTCGTTTCTCAAAACGAAGGCAATCACGGGTCGAGGACAAGCAGGTTGAAATTCAACGGCTGGCATTGGCACTTGGCCTCACTGAGCTTCAGCTGGCTGCAAAGGCGAGCCATCTCAGCATCGGACAACAGCAACGCATTGCAGTCATTCGTGCGCTACTTGGGCGACCCGAGCTCATCTTGGCAGACGAACCCACCTCCGCCCTCGACCCCGTCTCAACTGACCGGTTTGTGCGTGAAATGCTTGAATCGTTTGACCCAACAACGCAGGCCATTGTGTTAGTCAGCCACAATCCGGCGCTCAAGCAGTTTTTTGATCGAGTTATCGAATTCGAGGACATCTCAGATGATTGATCTTGCAATCGCCTCGATTCGTGCGCGCCGCTTACCTGTCGCTCTTGTGATGACCGCCTTGACTGCAGCAATGGTGTTGTTACTCAGTATCGAACGCATCCAAACGGCTACACAAGACGGATTCAATCAGAGCTTGAGCGGGGTGGATCTTATCATTGGCCCCCGCTCGGGTGGTATTGAGCTCGTCCTCTACACGGCGTTTCATCTGGGTCGCCCGACCAATAACATCAC